>DASQVF010000154.1:0-3142 GCA_035640915.1 Propionibacteriaceae bacterium | reverse complement strand
ACCGACCTTCTGGCGACAACCCGCCGCCCCCTGGAATCACGTGCACGTAAGTTCCGGCCGCCGACCAGCGCAGACCTCAGTCGACCTGCTCGAGCAGATCCTCGCTGAGGTTCGCCTCGGTGCCGGCGATGCCGAGGTCGGCCGCCTTCTTGTCCGCGGTGGCCAGTAGACGCCGGATCCGGCCGGCGACCGCGTCCTTGGTCAGCGGGGGGTCGTGCAGCTGACCCAGCTCCTCCAGGCTCGCCTGCTTGTTCTCCACCCGGAGTAAGCCGGCCGCCCGCAGGTGCTCGGGGACGTCGTCACCGAGGATCTCCAGCGCTCGCTCCACCCGCGCCCCGGCGGCCACCGCGGCTCGGGCCGAGCGGCGCAGGTTGGCGTCGTCGAAGTTGGCCAGCCGGTTGGCCGAGGCCCGCACCTCGCGCCGCATCCGCCGGTCCTCCCAGGCGAGCAGCGACTCGTGGGCGCCGAGCCGGGTGAGCAGCGCAGCGATGGCGTCGCCGTCGCGGATCACCACCCGGTCGACGTTCCGCACCTCCCGGGCCTTGGCCACGATGCCCAGCCGGCGGGCGGCGCCGACCAGGGCCAGGGCCGCCTCGGGGCCGGGGCAGGTCACCTCCAGGGCCATCGACCGGCCCGGCTCGGTCAGCGACCCGTGCGCCAGGAAGGCGCCGCGCCAGGCGCCCACGCAGTCGCAGAGCCCGCCGCTCACCACCTGCGCCGGAAGCCCGCGGGCGGGCCGGCCGCGGCTGTCGATGAGCCCGGTCTGCCGGGCCAGCGCCTCGCCGTCGGAGATCACCCGGACGACGAACCGGGTGCCCCGGCGCAGCCCCGCCGCGTTGACCACCAGGAGGTCGCTGTCGTGCCCGAAGACCTCGCTGATGTCGGTCCGCAGCCGGCGGGCCGCGGCTCCGGTGTCGAGCTCGGCCTCGATCACGATCCGGCCGCTAACGATGTGCAGACCCCCGGCGAACCGCAACATCGCCGCCACCTCGGACTTGCGGCAGCAGGGCTTGGCCACCTTGATCGTCGCCAGCTCCGCCTTCACCTGTGCGGTCATGGCCATTCGGACATGATGCCACGGGCCTCGGCCCGTTCCCGGCCTCGTACGGATTCACGTGCCCGAGGAACGAGCCGCGCGAACCCCCGCACAAGCTAGATACCCATCACCTCCGCGTACGCGGACGCCAGGCGGAGCGGGTCGTGCCGGGCGGTGCCGTCCCGGGCGGCCAGATCGGCGACGACGAGACGGGCCCCGAGCGAGTCCACCCAGGCCGGCAGGTGCTGGTCGTCAGCGGCGAACCGGCTGTCGGCCAGCACCACGTCCAGCCGCAGGTCGGGGGCGTGATCGGCCAGCAGCTCGATGTGCTTGGCGGCTGAGAAACCAGCGGTCTCGTCGGCCGGGACCAGGTTCAGGGTCAGGATGCGGCGCGCGTCAGTGCCGTGGATCGCAGCGGCCAGCTTGGGCACCAACAGGTGCGGGATGACCGAGGTGAACCACGAGCCCGGCCCCAGCACGATCCACTCCGCCTCCAGCACGACCTCCACGGACTCCGGGCAGGCCGGCGGGTCGGTCGGCCTCAACCGGACCGCACTGACCTCTCCCGGCGTGGTGGCCACATTGGCCTGACCTCGGATCTGGGCGATCTCGTCGGGCTGGGTGGGGTCGACCCCGATCACGTCGGCCTCGATGTCCAGCGGCACCGAGGCCATCGGGAGCACCCGACCCTCGGCGCCGAGCAGCCGGGCCACCATGTCCAGCCCGGCGACCGGGTCGCCGAGCCGTTCCCACAGCCCGGCGATCAGCAGGTTGCCGATGGCGTGGCCGCTGAGCCCCCCGTCCCCGTTGAAGCGGTACTGCAGGACGTCCGCCCAGGTCCGGCCGGACTCGTCGTCGCCGCAGAGTGCCGCAAGGGCCATCCGCAGATCCCCCGGCGGCAGACAGTTGAGCTCGGCCCGCAGCCGGCCGGAGGACCCGCCGTCGTCGGCCACCGTGACGATCGCGGTCAGCCGGTCGGTGACGCGACGCAGGGCCGACAGGGACGCCGCCAGGCCGTGGCCGCCGCCGAAGGCCACCACCCGGGGCAGTCGGCGGGTCCGCAGGTAGCCGCTGCGGCGGCCGCGGGTCGTCGGGCTCACTCCCGGCCCAGGTCGCGGTGCAGCACGGTGGTGGGCACCCCGGTCGCCCGCAGCCGGTGGGCGAGCTCCTCGGAGATCGCGCTGCTGCGGTGCTTGCCGCCGGTGCAGCCGATGCCGATGGTGACGAACCGCTTGCCCTCACGCACGTAGCCCCCCGCCACCGACTGCAGGAGCTGCTGCACCGCCACCAGGAACGGCTCGGCGCCGGGCTGCTGCAGCACGTAGTCGCTGACCGGTCGGCTCAACCCGGTCTGCGGCCGGAGTTCGGGGATCCAGTGCGGGTTGGGCAGGAATCGGACATCCAGGACCATGTCGGCGTCGATCGGCAGTCCGTTCTTGAACCCGAAGGTCAGCAGTGTGACCCGCAGCCGGTCGTCGCTGGTGTCGCCGTAGGCGTGCGCGACCCGGGAGCGCAGCTGGTGGATGTTCAGTGAGGAGGTGTCCAGCACCAGGTCGGCGGCGGCCCGCAGGGTAGCCAGCGTCTCCCGCTCGCGTACGATCCCGTCGAGCAGTCGACCGTCGCCCTGGAGGGGGTGCGGGCGGCGTACCGACTCCTGCCGGCGGACGATGACGTCATCGGTCGCCTCCAGGAACATGATCTCGGGCAGCATGCCCAGCGCACCGAGGTCGGAGAACATCGTGGGCAGCTGCTCGAAGAACGCTCGGGTGCGCACGTCCAGCACAACCGCCACCCGGGTCAGGTTGATCTGCCGAGCCTGGGCACACACCTGGACCAGCAGGCTGGGCGGCAGGTTGTCGATGACATACCAGCCGAGGTCTTCCAGGCTGTGCGCCGCGGTGGACCGCCCTGCCCCGGACATCCCGGTGACGACGACCAGCCGCAGCGGCTTTCTCGGCTCGAGGTCCTCCGGCTCTGTTTCGGTCACGAGTGCGATTATTCCTACTGCTGCTCCGAAAGTGGTCACAGACGGCAGCGATCGGTCCCAAAACCCTGTCGTTTGCGACCGGTTTCGGGAGAAGGAGCCGCTATTGTGCCCCGTGACCG
>DASQVF010000153.1:0-4246 GCA_035640915.1 Propionibacteriaceae bacterium | reverse complement strand
CAGGTCCTGGACGAGATGTACCGCGGCTACCAGGACTCGCGCTACGTGCTGGACACCGCCGGGCTGGTGCCGCGGGCGCGTGAACCCGCGGTCGGCATGGCCCTGGTCGACGGCCAGCTGCTCGCCTGGATGAAGCGGACCGTGGCCAAGGACCGGGTGGACTTCGCCCTCACACCCTTGCGCGACCTGGCTCCCGACGAGGTGGACGCGCTGCAGGAGGCGGCGGAGCGCTACGGCGCCTTCCTCGGTCTTCCGGCCCGGCTATCCGTGTGATGCGTGCTGAGCCTGTCGAATTACGCGGGAGGTGGCCCTTGTGATGCGTGCTGAGCCTGTCGAAGTACGCGGGAGGTGGCCCTTCGACAGGCTCAGGGCGCACCGGGCCTCACTCAGGGCGCATCGGGCCTCACTCTGGGCGCAGGGCGCGATGCCAGCTGGTGGCGTAGACGCCGTCGTCGCAGGCCCGGCCGCCCTCGCCGATCTCCAATGGGCGGAACGTGTCCACCATGACGGCCAGCTCGTCGAAGTACTCCTTGCCGATCGACTTCTCGGCCGCGCCCGGCTGCGGTCCGTGTGAGTGTCCGCCCGGGTGAAGCGAGATCGACCCGAGCTGGATGCCGGACCCCTTGCGGGCCTCGTAGTCCCCGCCGCAGTAGAACATCACCTCGTCGGAGTCGACGTTGGAGTGGTAGTACGGCACCGGGATGGCCAGCGGGTGGTAGTCCACCTTGCGCGGCACGAAGTTGCAGACCACGAAGTTGTGCCCCTCGAACACCTGGTGCACCGGTGGCGGCTGGTGGACCCGCCCGGTGATCGGCTCGTAGTCGTCGACGTTGAAGGTGTAGGGGTACAGGCAGCCGTCCCAGCCGACCACGTCGAGCGGGTGCGTTGTCGCGGTGACGATCGAGCCCGCCAGCCCGCCCGGACCGGGCCCACGGTGCAGGGTGTAGACATCGACGTCCTCGCCCTCGACCAGCAGCGGCTCGCTCGGCCCGTGCAGGTCGCGCTCGCAGTAGGGGCTGTGCTCCAGCAGCTGCCCGAACCGGGACAGGTAGCGCTTCGGCGGTGCGATGTGCGAGTTGGCCTCGATGGCGTACGCCTTGACCACTCCGTCGGGGAGCCAGCGGTGCACCGTCGCCCGCGGCAGCAGCACGTAGTCGCGGTCGCGGAAGGACAGCGCGCCGAACATGGTCTCGACGGTGCCGCGACCGGACTCGATGTAGACGCACTCGTCGCCGATCGCGTTCCGGTACAGCGGTGACGGCTTGGCACCGACGACGTAGGAGATGCGGACGTCACCGTTGCCCAGGACGAGTCGCCGCCCGGTCACGTGGTCGACCTCGCTGGGGTCGGTGTCGGCGAACAGCTCCGGCAGCCGCAGGTGGATCGGCCGGAGCGGATGGTTGGGAACGGTGGAGCGGTCGGGAAGCATCCACGGCCGCGAGTTGCAGATCGCGGACGGGATGCCGCGGTGGTAGAGCAGGGAGGAGTCGGAGGAGAAGCCCTCCTCGCCCATCAGCTCCTCCGCGTAGAGGCTGCCGTCCGGCTGCCGGAACTGGGTGTGACGCTTCGGCGGGACTTCCCCGACTCTGCGGTAGTACGCCATAGGGGCAGGGTAGCGCCGCAAGCGTTAGCCTGCCGGGGTGAATCCGCCGGAGGAATTGTGGCGAGGGCTGATTGACGACGCGGCCATGTTCCCGCCGGGGAACGCGTCAGCGGGGCAGGCAGTCGCCGCGCATCGAGAGCATCGGCACGCTTGGTACGCCGACCTGATCGGGCCGCTGGTGGTGCCGGACCAGGCCCTTCGACAGGCTCAGGGCGCATGGGGCGAGGCCATGGGGGCTGAGCTTGTCGAAGTCCGCGAGGAGGCCCTTCGACCGGCTCGGGGCCAATTGGACGTCAGTGTGATCAACACCGGTGGAGCCGGTGGGCTGCTGGCGCTGGCGGGCCGGGCGATCGAGGGCGTACACGTGATCGCTGTGGAGTCGGCCCTGCGCGACCTGGACGACCTGGCCGGCAACGCGGCCCGGGTCGCGGCGGCGGCCGGGGAGCTGGACGAGTCGGTGAAGGTCTTCGTGGAGATTCCGTACGCGGCGGGCTGGGAGGAAGCGGTCGCGGAAGTCGAGGCGGCGGGGTTGCTCGGCAAGATCCGTACCGGCAGTCCGGACAACTCCGGCACCCCGCCGTACGCGCAGCTGGCCGGGCAGCTGAGCGTGCTGGTGGAAGCCGACCTGCCGTTCAAGGCCACCGCCGGGCTGCATCACGCCCAGCCCACGCCGGGGTCCAACCCTGAGCAGCCCGTGCAGCACGGCTTCCTGAACCTGCTGGCCGCGGTCGAGGCGCTGATCGAGGGAGCCACGGCCGCGGACGCCGAAGAGATGCTGCGCGCCGCCGACGTGGCGCGGGTCGCGGCCTGGAGCGACGAGACGGTGGCCCGGGTGCGCCGGCGCTTCCCCAGCTTCGGCTGCTGCGGGGTGCTCGACCCGGTCGGCGACCTGGTCACGCTGGGGCTGGTCGAGGAGCCGTCGTGACCGGCTTCACCGACGGGCTGCCGTACGGTGTGTTCTCCCTTCCCGGAGAGGCGCCGCGTGTCGGCGTGGCGATCGGGAACCGGGTGCTCGACCTGGCCGCCGCCCTGCCCAGCGGCGACGTGGACCCGGCACAGTTCGCCCGGCCGAGCCTCAACGCGTTCTTGGCCTCCGGTCCGGAGGCGTGGGCGTCGACCCGCCGTGCCCTGCAGCGCCTGCTCGACCAGCCTGAGGTGATCGAGCCGCACCTGATCCCACTGGACGACGTGCGGCTGCACCTGCCTCTGGAGGTGGCCGACTACGTCGACTTCTATGCCTCCGAGCACCACGCCGGCAACGTGGGGCGGATCTTCCGGCCGGACGGACCGCCGCTGACGCCGAACTGGAAGCACATGCCGATCGGCTACCACGGCCGGGCCGGGACGGTCGTGGTCTCCGGCACCGAGATCGTCCGGCCCCGCGGCCAGCTCAAGGCGCCGAGCGACCCGGAACCACAGTTCGGTCCCAGCCGCAAGCTCGACCTGGAGGCCGAGCTGGGCTGGGTGGTCGGCGTCGGCTCGACGTTGGGCGAGCCGGTGCCGGTGGAGCGGTTCGGTGAGCACGTCTTCGGCGTGGTGATCCTGAACGACTGGTCGGCCCGCGACCTCCAGGCCTGGGAGTACGTGCCGCTCGGACCGTTCCTGGGCAAGAGCTTCGCCACCTCGATCTCGGCCTGGGTGCTGCCGTTGGCCGCGCTCGAGGACGCCCGGGTGGACCCGCCCGAGCCGGACCCCGACCTGCTGCCCTACCTGAGCGGGCCCAGCTCCGGGTACGCCATCGACGTCGAGGTGAGCATCAACGGACACCGGGTCGCCACCTGCCCGTACGCGGCGATGTACTACACCCCGGCCCAGATGCTGGCCCACCTCACGGTCAACGGGGCCTCGTTGCGCACCGGCGACCTGTTCGGCTCCGGCACCATCTCCGGCCCGGCGCCCGACCAGCGCGGCAGCCTGCTCGAGCTGACCTGGAACGGCACCGAGCCGCTCGACCTCGGCGGCCAGTCCCGAACGTTCCTGGAGGATGGCGACGAGGTGGTGATGCGCGCCGGCACGCCCACCGGCGTACGCCTCGGCGAGGTGAGCGGCCGGATCCGGCCGGCCACCTGAGGTCGTCAGGCCGGCGCGGAGGCGTCGTGCATCAGCCGGCGCACCAGGTCGTCGTCGACCTCGGTGAAGAACGTGCCGACCACGTCCTCCACCTCGCCGAAGCCGTCGCCGCAGAACAGGATCGGCTGGTAGTGGGTGATGTCGTAGGTCTGCACGCCCATCCGAGCGATGTCCAACGGCCGCAGGTCGGCCTGCGCGACCTGCTGGATCTCCCCGTACGAGGAGAGCAGGCCGGCGCCGTAGCAGCGCACGGTACCGCCCTCGCGGAGAACGCCGAACTCCAGTGAGAACCAGAACACCTTGGAGATGAACTCCAGCGCATCCTCGGTCTCGACCCGGCGTACGGCGTCCCCGGCCGCCCGGTAGAGCGCCGCGAACCGGTCATGGGCCAGGCAGTTGCCGTGGCCGAACACCTCGTGCAGCACGTCGGGTTCGGGAGTGTAGAGCGGGACCGAGTGGTGCCGGACGTACTGGGTGGAGTGGAAGATGCCGTCGGCCAGCGACCCGTAGAACTGGGCCAGCTCGACCAGCCCGGCGGCGGGCACGTACTGGAATCCCGTCAGCGGGCGGAGC
>DASQVF010000152.1:0-2159 GCA_035640915.1 Propionibacteriaceae bacterium | reverse complement strand
ACGGCGTGGGCGACCGCATACCCGACCGGCCCCGGGTGGTCCAGCGGGGACCACTCGACGACGGCCTGCTCGATCCGGTCGACCCGCAGGAAGGGCGTACGGGTCCGTTCGGCCAGGAGGCGGGCGACCGTCGACTTGCCGGTGGCCGGCAGCCCGCTCACTACCACCAGGACCGGACCAGTGCCCGAGTCCTCTCGCCGGGTCACCCGGATTTCTCGCGGTGCCATCGGACGTCCGTCATGGCCGAGGACGAGAGCAGACCAGACACGCGAGCGACGCTACCTGCCGAACTGGTGCTCCAGAATGGGCCCATGAGTCCCGAGCAACGGCCGCCACGACTCCGGGCGAACGCCATCACCATCGGTACTTCAAGGCCGCACGACCTGGCGCACTTCTATGCCCGGCTGCTCGGTCTTCCCGTCACGGCGGACGATCCGGCCATTCCGGGCGACCCGATCCACGGCGGGTGGGCGCAGGTCCGTCCGCTCGACGGCTCGGGACTGACGCTCAACTTCGAGTACGAGCGGTACTTCGAGCCGCCGACCTGGCCCAGCACGCCGGACGGCCAGAACCCGACCCAGCACCTCGACATCGAGGTGGACGACCTCGAGGCGAGCGTGAGCTGGGCGATCGCGCAAGGAGCGACCCTCGCCCCGTTCAGCCGCAGGACGATGTGCGCGTGATGTTCGACCTGGACGGCCACCCGTTCTGCCTGTTCGTCGAGGCCCCGGAGTGAGGTCCCGTGCCGACGTGCTGGCGTATCGGATCCACGCCCAGCAGCTCGACCGCCAATCCTCCTCAGGGCGGGGACTGACCGACGCGGCGATCTTCGACTTCGGCGTCCAGGACACCGGCCGCGACGGCGGGAGCTGGGCGCTGGCCAACCGCGGTGTGCCGGTCGACAGCTCCGAGGCTCTGGAGACCAGCGACGAGGTCGCGCTGGCCTGGACCCTGCGTGGCTCGCCGCACTTCTACCGGCGGTCCGAGCTGTTCGAGGCCTTCGTGGCCACGTCGCCGTGGTCGGAGGCCGACGCGGCGAAGCGGGTGCTCACCGCGGACAAGACACTGAAGGCCGCCGGCGTGCCGGCACAGGCCGGGCTCGCGGAGATCGCGGCCAAGATGCGCACGGTGGTGACCCGGCCGATGGTGAAGGGGGAGGTCTCCACCAAGCTGACCGCGGTGCTCGACGAGCCGTACCTCAAGTACTGCGTGCCCTGCGGCGCGATACACGCTCCGGAGCAGGCCTTCCGGTTGTCCGCGCTTCCTGCCGGGCTGGAGCTGGAGCCGGGGACGTCACCGCCGGTGCTGAAGCGGATCCCGGGCTGGCCGCGGCGGACCCCCGGCCCGGCGGACGATCCGCTGGCCGCACCGCGGCACCTGCAACCGATCCGGAACTATCTCCGCTTCCTGGGACCGGCCCGGCCCGCCGATGTGGCCGGCTTCCTGGAGACCTCGGTGAGCGAGGTCAAGGCGCACTGGCCGGAGGACGCGGTGCCGGTCAAGCTGGCCGGGGCCGAGCGGTGGTGGCTGGGTGGCGAGGAGCCCGATCCGGATCCCGGTCTGGTCCGGCTGCTCGGCGGCTTCGACCTGCTGCTCCAAGGGCGGGACCGGGACCTGCTGGTGCCGGACAAGTCCCGGCACAAGCCGCTCTGGCCGACGCTCGGGCGTCCGGGGGCCGTGCTGGTGGGCACCGACATCGTCGGGATGTGGCGGCCGAAGGCGACGGGCAAGCGGTTCACCCTGCGCTTGGAGCTGTGGGACAAGGTGCGCGCCCGCGCCCGCGAGGCGCTGGAGCAGCAAGGCGAGCGGCTCGCGGCTCACCGCGGGCTGCAACTGGCTGCCATCGACGAAAGTTGAGGCACCGGTTCCCTACTCGGGCAGCGCCGGGCCCTCCCAGACGACCTCGTCGGGCGACTTGTCGGGGCGCAGGCCGTGCCACACCGGGTGGCGCATCCGGCCGGGCTCGGTCAGCTCGCCGTAGCTGACCTCGCCGACGAGCTCGGGCTCCACCCAGCGGGCGTCGCGGGCGTCCTCCCGAGGGACGCCGACCAGTGGCGACGTCGTCCGGACCAGCGGCGCCAGCAGCGCCATCAGGTCGTCGAGCATCCGGTCGTCGAAGCCCGAGCCGACTTTGCCGATGTACCGCAGCCCGTCGGACG
>DASQVF010000151.1:0-5905 GCA_035640915.1 Propionibacteriaceae bacterium | reverse complement strand
GCTCATCAAAGGCGTGGACCGGGCATCCACCACGACCATCGCCGCGCTGCGCACGGCGGTCATCGTCGCGCAGGCGCTGGGCAACCAGAAGCTGGTGCTGGACCAGATCACGGCGCTGAACACCACCACCTCCGACCTGATCCAGCGCACCTCGGAGATGCTGCGTGACAACTCGGCGGCGATCCAGCAGCAGGCTGCCTCGGCGACCATCGGGCTGCCCCAGCTGCAGGCGGCGTTCGCCAACATCTACGCCACCATGGACTCGATCGACACCTTCAAGATGAAGGCCCTGGACAGCATGCAGGCGACCATCACCACGCTGGAGGGCGAGGTCACCAAGTCCCGCGAGTACCTGGACCGGGTGAGCCGCCACGACCAGCAGCTGGCGTCCGGCGCACTCGACCTCGACGAGGGCAGTACGCCCGGCACCCTGCGCTGACCCGTTCCCCGCTGCGAGAGACCGACCCGATATCGCCATGGGCTTCAAAGACTGGATCGCCCGGATCACCGGGCAGGCGCGCGTCGCCGACCCTGCGCCCGCGGTGACGCCGGTCGCCGCGGCGCCGACCGAGGCCGACATCCTGGCTGCGCTCGACCGGGTGCAGACCATGGTCGCCGGCGGTGTCGTGCCCGCAGCCGTCGCGTCCCGGGTCGAACGGGTCTCGACCACCGTGCGGGACACGATGCCGCGGCTGCGCAACCTGGGCCTGGGCAGCCCTGAGGCGTACTCGGTGATGGCGACGGCGACCGACTACCTCCCGGAGGCGATCGGTGGCTACACCCGGCTGCCCCGGCGGTGGGCCGACTCCCGGCCCATCGAGAACGGCAAGACCTCGCTGATGCTGCTGATCGACCAGCTGGATCTGCTGGGGGCGACCATGGACAAGATCTTCGACGCGGTGGTGCGGGTGGACGCCGACGCGCTGATCGCCCACGGCCGCTTCCTGCAGGAGAAGTTCGGTCACGCCTCGACCGGCGGCGGGCTCGACCTCGGGCAGCAGCCGCCGCCGTCGTCCCGCAGCTCACTGGACCTGCCGTGACGACCAGAGGCGAGGACGATCGCAGCCTGACCGAGACCGTACGCGCCCATGCGGAGGCCGTCCGGGCCCAACTGGCGCGGATCACCGCCCTGCGCGCCAGCAACCCGGACATCGCCACGCCGCCGGCCGGTCTCAACCCGCTCGACCTGGGTGCCCTCGATCCGCTCACCCCCGGCCGGTTCCCCGGCATCGGACCAGCGGGTATGCGGACCGAGCCTGTCGACCCGCCGCGGGCTGAGCCCGACGAAGCCCCCGAGCCCGGCCCTTCGACAGGGACTCCCCTGAGCTCGTCGAGGGGCTCAGGGAGCATCGCGGCGGCCGAAGATGCGACGGCATCCGCCGACGTGAAGCGCGACGAGCCGCCGCCGAAGACGCTGGAGGAGCTGCTCGCCGAGCTCGACGCACTGACCGGGCTGACCGAGGTGAAGGCGGAGATCCACCGGCAGGTGGCCGTGCTCAGGGTCGAGGGCCTGCGGCAGAAGGCCGGACTGAAGTCGGTGACCATCACCCGGCACCTGGTCTTCGTCGGCAACCCCGGTACCGGCAAGACCACGGTGGCCCGGCTGGTCGGCGGCATCTACCGGGCCCTCGGTCTGCTGTCGAAGGGCCAGCTGGTCGAGGTCGACCGCTCCGAGCTGGTGGCCGGCTATCTCGGCCAGACCGCGATGAAGACCGCGGAGGTCGTGGCCAAGGCCGCGGGTGGTGTGCTGTTCATCGACGAGGCGTACAGCCTGGCCGGCGACCAGTACGGCCAGGAGTCGGTGGACACGCTGGTCAAGGAGATGGAGGACCGCCGCGACGACCTGGTCCTGATCGTGGCCGGCTACCCCGACCCGATGGTGCTGTTCATCGCCCAGAACCCCGGGCTGTACAGCCGCTTCCGGACCACCATCGAGTTCCCCGACTACACCGACGACGAGCTGGTCGAGATCTTCTCCAACCTGGCCGCGGCCGCCGACTACGACGTGACGCCGGAGTGTATCGACCGGTTCCGGGCCATCCTGTTGAGCACGCCGCGGGGACCGACGTTCGGCAACGGCCGGTTCGCCCGCAACCTGCTGGAGGCGGCCATCGGCCGGCACGCCTGGCGGCTTCGGGACGTGGCCGAGCCCACCCTCGAGCAGCTCCGCCGGCTGGTTCCCGAGGACCTGGAGGACGACTCCGGAAGTGCTGAGCCGGCCGAGATGCGCCCTGACCTTGTCGAAGGGCAGGATGAGGGGCTTCCACTCGATCCGCCCGCAGCTTCGATGCACCCTGAGCCCTTCGACGAGCTCAGCAGAGCCCCTGTCGAAGGGCCGGCAGACACCACCGAGACGGAGGCGCGCCCGTGAGCCAGGCCCAGGCCCAGCCCGCGACCCCCGCACCGGCCCCGGCCGCACCGGCCGGTGCCGTTGCTCCGGCGACCACGCCAGCGCCATCCGTCGCGAGCCCGGCGGCGAATGCCGTCGCGCCGCGGAGCGGGATGGACACTCCCGCGCGGCTGCGGCTGCTCAGCCTGGCCGTCGTGGTGGCCGGCCTGGTCACCGGCCTGGTCGGCGCGCTGGTGTTCTCCGCTCTCGCCTACTCCCTCGCCCGGGCCGAGGCCGACACCGCGCAGCTGGTCCGGGTCCAGCAGATCCAGACCAACCTGCTGATCGCCGATGCGACGGCCACCAACGCCTTCCTGGTCGGCGGCCTCGAGCCGGCGGCGCAGCGGGCGCAGTACGACTCGGCACTCAACACCACCGGTGCCCTGATCGCGGAGGCGGCGCGGGCCCAGCCGGCCGACGCCGATGCCCTGGCCAGGTTGAACCAGCAGGTCGTGGCCTACGCCGGCGCCATCGAGCAGGCGCGGGCCAACAACCGGCAGGGGCTGCCGATCGGGGCGCAGTACCTGCGAGCGGCCAGCGGCTCACTGCGGGCCCAGACCCTGCCGATCGCCGACAACCTGGTCACCGCCAACGCCGACCGGGCCGATGACCGGATGAGGGTCTGGATCGGTCTGGTCTTCGTCATCCTCGCGGCACTGGCCCTGGCCGCCCTCGTCGTCGGCCAGGTGTGGCTGGCCCGCCGGTTCCGCCGCACGCTGAACCGGGGCATGCTCGCCGGGTCGGTGCTCCTGCTGGTCCTGCTGGTCGGCGGCATCGCCGTCCTGTCCAACCTCGGCGGTGCCGTGGGCGCGGTCCGGTCCGGCAGCTTCGCCGCCGTCCTCGCCGCAGCAAACGCCCGGATCGAGGCGAGCAACGCCAAGTCCAACGAGAGTCTCACCCTGATCGCCCGGGGCTCCGGCGGTGCCTTTGAGACGGCCTGGAAGAGCTCGGCCGACCAGGTGAGGGCGGACCTGGACCAGCTGGGTGACGCCGCGCCGACGGCGGAGTGGGACCGCTACGTCGCGGTGCACAACCAGATCCGTGCGCTCGACGACCGCGGCGAGTGGGACAACGCCGTGGCGCTGGCCACCGGGACGGGCGAGGACTCGGGCAACACCGCCTTCAACGCCTTCGACGCCCGGCTGGCCGAGACCCTGGACGAGTCGAGCCGGGCCGCCGCCGACGGCCTCTCCGGCCTGCAGCCGGTCCTGGTCGTCTCCGCGCTGCTCGCCCTGCTCGGCGGGCTCGCCGTAGCCCTGCTCGCCCGCTCCGGTGTCGCGGCCCGGCTCCGGGAGTACCGGTGAGTCGAGCACGGGGGACGACCCCCTTGAACCCCCGCCGCCGCGACCGCAAAGACACACGGGAGGTCGCGCGTTGACATCAGCAAGGGGGACGACTCCCTTGAACGCCCACCGCCTGGCGCTGACCGCGGCCCTCACCGTGATCGGCCTGGTCGTCCTGTCGGCGTGCTCGTTGTTCAGCTACACCCCGACCGAGCTGCCTTCCCCGCCGGCCACGTCCGCGCCGAGCCCGTCGGGGCCGGCGAGCACGCCGGCCCAGTGCCGGAACCCGACCGCCTCGTACGAACCGACCGGCAGCCTCCCGGCGCCCGGCAACCTGCCGTCCGGCTCCACCATGGCCAAGATCCGCGACCGCGGCCGGCTGGTGGCCGGCGTCTCCGCCGACACCTACCTGCTGGCATCGCGCAACCCGTTGACCGGCCGGATCGAGGGCTTCGACATCGACATGGTCAAGGCCGTGGCCAAGGCGATCTTCGGTGACGAGAACCGCTACCAGCTCCGGGTGATCACCGCCGCGCAGCGGATCCCGGCGCTGCAGGAGGGCCAGGTGGACCTGGTCGCCCGCAACATGACGATCACCTGTGACCGGTGGACCCAGATCGCCTTCTCCAGCGAGTACTACCGCGCCGGGCAGAAGATCCTGGTCCGCAAGGGCGCCAAGGCCACATCCCTGGCCGACCTGAAGGGCCAGAAGGTGTGCGCGCCGCGGGCCACCTCGTCGCTGGACAACCTGCGGAAGCTCGCGCCCGAGGCGGTGCCGGTGGAGGCGGACAACCACACCGGGTGCCTGGTGCTGTTCCAACAGGGCGAGGTGGCGGCGATCACCGGTGACGACACGGTGCTGGCCGGACTGGCCGCCCAGGACCCGTACGCCGTGGTCCCCGAGCAGCGGGCCTTCACCGCCGAGCCCTACGGCCTGGGCATCCCGCCGCGGAACATCGACTTCGTCCGCTTCGTCAACGCTCGGCTCGCCCAGATGCGCAGCAACGGCGAGTGGACCGCGACCTACAACCGCTGGCTGGCCGACTCGCTCGGGCCGGCCCCCCGGCCGCCGCAGGCGGTCTACGGCAGGACGCCGTGAGCCTGTCGGCCGCGGCCGGACCGGTGACCGCACCCGCGGCGCCCGGTCGAATGGGCGTGGAGATCCAGCCCGCGCAGGCGCTGGCCTACCTCACCCAGCTCGGCCAGTGGCGCGACGGCCGGCACGCCGAGCTGGACCAGCTCGACAAGGCCGCCCTGCAGTCGCCGAACGGGACCGCCGCCACCAGCGACATCACGTTGTCGATGGCCGTGTGGAAGGCCGTCTCGGACCGCTACGAGCAGCTGCTGTCGGTCTGGGACTCCGGCCGCGCCGGGCCGACCGAGCGGATGCGGCTGGCCACCTTGATCTGGGGCCGGCTGGACCCCGACGCGGCCTCGGGTCTGGCGGTCTCGCTGCCCGAGGCGTGCCGGCTGTCCGACGCGCTGGCCTCGTCGCTGCGGGTCCGACTCGGCCTGGAAGTCTCCGGAGCCGAGATCACCGAGCGGATCCGCTCGCTGCGGGCCCAGATGGAGCGGATCCGCGACCAGGTGGGCCTGGAGCCGGTCGGCGCCGTCCAGCAGCAGGCGGCCGGGCAGCAGGCGCGGCTGGCCCGGCGGTTGAAGGAGATGGCCGACAAGGCGGCCCGCGGGGGTGACGTGGGCGGTCTGCTCGGGCCGCTGGAGATCGACGCCGCCACCTTCGAGCGGGACCTGATCGTCGGCGGCTCGCGGCGACGGGAGGCGGCCGCACTGGTCCGTCGCGCCCGCGACCGACGTATCGAGCTGGAGACCCGGGAAGCGTCGCTGCGCAGCCTCGCCGAGCAGTGCGTACGCCAGGTCGACCCGGCGCCCCGCTACGCCGTTCCCGACGTGGAGGCACTCGGCCCGGTACCCAACACCGCGGCCGATCTCGAGACCTTCCTGCGCCGGCTGGACCAGGTGTCCCGGGCGATGGCCGTCGCCGAGCGGGCGTACGACCAGGCGCTGGGCGAGTACGGTGAGCTGGCCGACCGACTGGAGGCCTATCGGGCCAAGGCCAGGGCCACCGGGGCCGCCGACCGTGCCGATCTCGCTCGCGCGTACGCGATGGCCCGGGAGGAGCTGGACCGCCAGCCGTGCCGGATGGTGCTGGCCGGCCAGCTCGTCACCCTGTACCAGACCTACCTGCAGCTGGAGATCTCGTGAGGTGCACTCA
>DASQVF010000150.1:0-2546 GCA_035640915.1 Propionibacteriaceae bacterium | reverse complement strand
CCTACTTCCTCGGGAACGACCGGCTGGGAGTGTGCGGAGACGGCTGGCACGGCCGGTCCCGGGTGGAGGCGGCGTACCTGTCCGGCCGGGCCCTCGGTCGGGCGATCGCGGAGCGGCTGGCCTGACCGTGGTGGCGAACGGTCCCCGGCGGCATCGGGATGCGGCGTTCCTGGCCGCCAAGTACACCCGTGCCACCGAGCCCCACGTGGCGCCGATCAACCGCCTCACCGCCCGGATCGCCGCGGCCACCGACGCGGTGGTGCCGGGCGCCGACCCGGACGGCGGCGGGATCGAGGCCCGGGTGCTGCTGCTGCTCGAGACGCCCTCGCGGGCCGGCGGCTACACCACCGGTCTGATCTCGATCGACAACGACGACACCGCGGCGGCCAACCTGTGGCGGGCGCTGGACGCCGTCGGACTGGACCGCCGACGGGTGCTGGTCTGGAACGCCGTCCCCTGGTACGTCGGCAGTGCGGACAAGATCCGCTCCCCGTCCCCGGCCGAGATCGCCGCCGGACTGTCCTGGCTGCGCCAGCTGCTAGACCTGCTCCCCGACCTGCGGGTGGTCGCCTGCTTCGGCCGGGCGGCGGCGCGGGCGGTACAGCCGCTGCGTCCGGAGCTCACCGCTCGCGGCCTGACCCTGCTCGAGGCGCCGCACCCCAGCCAGCGGGTCTACAACCGCCCAGGCGGGCAGGCCCGAGAGCGGGTGCACGCCGCCCTGGCCGCCGCGGTCGAGCTGGCGGGTGCGCCTTCCTCGCCTGCTGGGTGATGATGGCGCCGTGGACTATGCCGTCGTCGCCGAGGCGTACGCCGACCTGGAGCGGGCCACCGGGCGCCTGGTGCTGATCGACCGGCTGGCCGAGCTGCTCCGGCAGACGCCCGATGACGTGCTGCCGACCGTCTGCTACCTGTGCCAGGGCATGGTGGCGCCGGAGTTCGCCGCCGTCGATCTCGGGCTGGCCGAGAAGCTGGCGGTCCGTGCCGTGGCGACCGCGACCGACGTCCCGCTGGACGAGGTCGTCGCCGCGGTCCGCCAGGCCGGCGACCTGGGCGAGGCGACCGAGCAGCTGCTGCAGGTCCGGGCCGCGGACCGGCCGGCCAGCCTGCAGGTGGAGCATGTGGTCGAGACCCTGCACGAGCTCGCCCGGGCCGAGGGCACCGGGTCCCAGGGCCGCAAGCTCGAGCTGCTCGCCGGGCTGCTGGCGCAGGCCACCCCGCTGGAGGGTCGCTACCTGCTGCGCCTGGTCACCCGGAACCTCCGGCTCGGCATCGGGACGCCGACCATCCTTGACGCCCTCGCCGTGGTCCACGCCGGCGGTCGGAAGGACCGGCCGGCTCTGGAGCGGGCGTACAACATCTGCTGCGATCTCGGCCTGGTGGCCGGCACCCTGGTCAGCGGCGGCCTCGACGCGGTGGCGGAGCTGCGGGTCCGGCCCGGCCACCCGGCCCGGGTGATGCTGGCCCAGCGGCTCTCCGACGCGGCGGAGATCCTGGCCAAGCTCGGCGGCTCCTGCGCAGCCGAGTACAAGTACGACGGCATGCGGGTCCAGGCGCATCTGACCGCCGACGGCCAGGTCGAGCTGTTCACCCGGCGGCAGGAGCGGGTGAGCGCCCAGTTCCCCGATGTGGTGGCGCTGCTGGGCTCCGGCCTGCGCCACCGGGAGGCGATCGTCGAGGGCGAGATCGTGGCGTACGACGCCGCGGCCGGGGAGCTCCGGCCGTTCCAGGAGGTCATGTTCCGGCGGCGCAAGCACGGCATCGAGCAGGCCGCCCAGGACGTTCCGGTCGGGCTGTTCTGCTTCGAGCTGCTTTACGCCGACGGTGACGACCTGACCGACCGGCCCTATCCGGAGCGCCGGGCCCGGCTGGCCGAGGCGCTGAACCTCTCCGACCGGCTCCGGCTGACCACGGCGCAGGAGGTGAGCGACCCGGAGGCACTGGACGCCGCGTTCACCCAGGCCGTCGCCGACGGATGCGAGGGGCTGGTCTGCAAGAACACCGGCCCGGAGTCGGGCTACCGGGCCGGCAACCGCGGCTGGTCCTGGATCAAGCTGAAGCGGGACTACCGCACCGAGCTGGCCGACACCGTGGACCTGGTGGTCGTCGGCGCGTACGCCGGGCGTGGGCGACGGACCGGGAGCTACGGGGCGGTGCTGCTAGCCGCGTACGACCCGGAGACGGAGCTCTACCGCACGGTCGGCCGGTGCGGAGCCGGGTTCTCCGATGCCGACCTGGCGGTGCTCCCGGAACGGTTGGCACCCCTGATCCGGCCCGACCGGCACCCGCGGGTCGACTCCCGGGTGCCCGCCGACCTGTGGTGTGAGCCGGGACTGGTGCTGGAGGTGCTCAGCGCCGAGCTGACCGTGTCGCCCAACCACACGGCCGGCTGGGGCCAGCTGCAGCCCGAGTCCGGGCTGGCCATGCGGTTCCCCCGCTTCACCGGCCGGTGGCGCGACGACAAGGAGCCCCAGGACGCCACCACCACCGACCAGCTGGTCGACCTGTTCCGCACGGCCCGCCGGTCCCCCGTCCCGGACAGCTGACCC
>DASQVF010000149.1:0-2238 GCA_035640915.1 Propionibacteriaceae bacterium | reverse complement strand
AGCGGGCCGCAGGGCGGCTCAGGGCCGACCCCGGGAACGGACCCTCTCCCGTCGTCGGACCGTTCGCCGGGCACGTACGGAGGGGCGAACCGCGGGGCGTGTGCACACCCGCTCGGAAACCCCGACCCCCGACGGTCACTGCGGCCACGACGTCGGCGCCTGGGCGTTCGGATCGCCGGCAGTCGTGGTCCTGCCCGTCGACCGGACGCCGTGACGTCTGTGGTGTGCGCGGCCGCGGGCGCGGAGCGGGTGCGTCGTCGACGGGCAGGACGGCCCGTCCTCGACGGCGCAGGCGGCCCCAGGCCCCACGCGGTGCGCCGGGTGCCACCACGTCCCCCGGCGAGCGCGCAGGTGCGCGGGTGGCCACCCTGTCCGGTGGGTCTCCACCCGACGGCGCCGATGGGGGAGGGGAGTCGGCCGGCGTCGGCGTGCCGGGCAGCGGAGCCCCGGAACGCAGCAGGGCCCCGGCGGGAACTCCGCCGGGGCCCTGCTGCGTGGTGCGGGTGCTCAGTCGCGCGGCTCCTGCGGCCGGCCACCGTCGGAGGGGCGACCGGAGGTGGTGAGCTCCCGGGACTCCGCAGCCGCCAGGCCGTGCTCGTCCTGGCGCTGCTCGAGCTCGACCTGCGCCGGCTCCTCGATCGGCTTGAAGAAGCCGCGGATGGCCCGGCGGGCGCCGCCCACCTGGTTCATCCGCTTGGGCACCGGAGCGCCGCCGTAGGCCAGCTGGCTGTGGCCGTGCTCGTCGACCGGGCCGAGGGGCTGGTGCACCTCGATGAACTCACCGTGCGGCAGCCGCCGGATGACACCGGTCTCGAGACCGTGCTCCAGGACCTCGCGGTCGTGCTTCTCCAGACCGAGGCAGATCCGGTAGGTGAGCACGTAGGCGATCGGCGGCAGGATCAGCACGCCGATCCGTCCGGCCCAGGTCATCGCGTTGAGGCTGATGTCGAACCTCTCGGCGATGACGTCGTTGGCGCCCGAGAGCATGAGCACGATGTAGAAGGTCAGCGCCATGACACCCAGCGAGGTCCGCACCGGGACGTCGCGGGGACGCTGGAGCAGGTGGTGCGAGGCCGTGTCGCGGGTCAGCTTGCGCTCGATCATCGGGTAGAGCGCGAGGACGGTGAAGATGAGACCGGCGATGACGACGGTCGGCCAGAACAGCGCCGGGATCGTGTAGTCGCCGGGCAGGTTGATGTCCCACGCCGGGAACAGTCGCGTCGAGCCGTCGAGGAACATGATGTACCAGTCGGGCTGCGACGCGGCCGAGACCTGGGCCGGGTTGTACGGGCCCCACAGCCACACCGGGTTGATCTGCACCAGGCCACCGAGCGCGGCGACGACACCGAACACGATGAAGAACAGGCCACTGGCCTTGGCGGCGAAGGCGGGGAAGAGCCGGTTGCCGACCACGTTGTGCTCGGTCCGCCCGGGGCCGGGGAACTGGGTGTGCTTCTGCTTGACCAGGATGAGCAGGTGGACGGCGATCAGGCCCAGCAGGACCGCCGGGATGATGAGCACGTGGGCGATGTAGAAGCGCCCGATGATGTACTCGCCGACGTAGTCGCCGTTGAAGACCGCCCAGTGGACCCAGGTGCCCACCACGGGGATGGACAGGATGATCGCCGACGCGATGCGCAGGCCCGTGCCGGAGAGCAGGTCGTCGGGCAGGGAGTAGCCGGTGAAGCCCTCACCCAGGGCCAGCAGCAGCAGACCGACACCGATCAGCCAGTTCGTCTCCCGCGGACGCCGGTAGGCGCCGGTGAAGAAGATGCGCAGCAGGTGCACCACGATGGCGGCCACGAAGAGCAGGGCCGCCCAGTGGTGGACCTGCCGCATGAACAGGCCGCCACGGACGTCGAAGGACAGGTTCAGGGCGGAGTCGTACGCCGCCGACATCTCCAGCCCCCGCAGCGGCGCGTACGTGCCCTCGTACACGACCTCGCGCAGGGAGGCGTCGTAGAAGAAGGTCAGGTACGTGCCGGACAGCAGCAGGATGACGAACGCGTAGAGCGCGATCTCACCGAGCAGGAACGACCAGTGGTCGGGGAAGACCTTGTTCAGAGTGCGGCGCAGCGGACCGGCGACGATCAGACGGTCGTCGACCTCCAGCGCCGCCTTGCCCAGTGCGGTGGTCGGGACACCCGGCGCTGTGGCGGTACGAGCCATCAGATGCGCTCCCGGTTCCAGTAGGTGGGGCCAACAGCCTCAATGTAGTCACTACGCGCTACGAAGTAG
>DASQVF010000148.1:0-6441 GCA_035640915.1 Propionibacteriaceae bacterium | reverse complement strand
CGGCCGGCCGGGACGTAGGCGGGTCGGTAGCCGGGCGGCGCGCTCCACTGCTGCACCGGGACGTACTGAACCGGGGGCGGCCATTGCGGCTGCCGACCCCACTGAGGCGGGGCGGGTCGACGCCACTGCGGCTGGCTCACGGCTCAGCGCACCTGCTCGGCCGGGGCGAGATAGGTGTTGCAGTCACCCACGTTGCTGGTGCCGAGGCCACGGTCGCCCCAGAAGAGCCGGGAGCGGGCCAGCCCGTGGTTCCCGACGATGTTCGGGTCGCCGGACAACGTGTCGTCCCCGATGGCGACGAAGGTCGCGTTGATGCCCTCGAGATCGTCCTGCTGCACGCCGAGCGACACCGACACCGCCCGGAGGAACATCCCGGAGAGGCAGTCGGCCTGGGTCTCCAGCCGACGGGTGTAGGCGTACTCCGTCGCCTTGTCCCCGCTGCGCTGAGCGAGTGCGTAGGTGGAGATCGAGATCCCGGTCCGGCCCTGCAGCAGGTGGCCGTACTCGTGCGCCATGATGAGGTCCGCGGTCCACCGGTTGGTGGCCACCGAGGGGATCGACTCCGGAAGCCGGTTGCTGTAGTAGAGCTGCTGGTCGGCCGAGCAGTAGAAGGCGTTCACCCCGACGCTGCCGCACTTGGTGGTGATCTTGTCGCCGTAGACGGTGACGGTCGGCCGGACGATCTGGAAGTCGGCGGCGGTGACCGGCGGCTGCCAGACCCGGACCAGGCACTCCATCAGTCCGTTGAAGTGGGTCTCCAGCCGGTCGTCGCTGGCGGTGGTGACGTTGATGGGCTCGGAGTCGCAGCGCACCGGGACCGGAGCGGTCTGGTCGTAGAACGGGTTGGCAGTGATCCACTGCTCGGCCTGCTGGTACGTCTCGGGCTGGGGCAGGGCGGGCGGGTTGGTGCTCGGCGGCGGCACCCGGTAGTCGTCGTTGGCGTAGGCCATCTCGGCCGGTCGACCCGTGTTGCTGAGGATCGCCAGTCCGACCAGGGCAGCGAGGGCCAGCACAGCCAGCACGGTCAACAGGGTGCGGGCCGGATGCCGGGTGGCCGGGCGGGGCAGCGGAGTCGCCGGCCCGTAGCCGGGCAGCCGACCCCCGAACGGTTGGGTGCCGAAGCCGGGGTGGCCGTAGCCCGGCGAGGTCGCGGTGGGCACCCGGTACGCCGGTCCGCCGGGCGGTGCTGGAGGGGCCGATCCGACCCACCGCGGCTGCGTCACACGGCAACCTTGCCACGCGACCAGGCCGACCCAAGCGGCCCTCGGTCATTTTCGGGGTCCCGTCCCGTCCCTGCGCCCGGGGAATGGCACGCTGTACCTCGTGCTCGCCAACTCCCTCCCCACGCGGGGGCGGCTGCGGACCCTGCTGGTCGCAGTCGTTCTCGGGCTCGGGCTGCTCGCCGGTCCGTTCGCCCTGCCCGCCGCCGCGGAAGGCACCGCGTCGACCTTTGTGGTCGAGGCCAACCTGGATCTGAACGGCCGACTTGCGGTGACCCAGACCATCACCTTCACCGGGGATGTCCCACGGGAGGTGTCGCAGAGGCTGGAGACCCGCGAGGACCTCGTCGGCGACCGGCAGTACGTGCAGGACATCGACAACATCACCGCGACGGTCGGCGGGGCTTCGGTCACCCCGACCGTGACCGAGGAGGACCGGTTCACCACCATCACGGTGCCGACCAACGGCGGCACCGAGGTGGTGATGAGCTACACGGTCGGCGGGGCAGTGGTCAACATCCCGGACGGGACTGCGCTGCGGGTCCGGCTGCTGCAGGGGCTGAGCGCCTCCGTCGCGGAGTTCAGTGCGACCGTGCAGATCCCGGCCCAGTTCACCTATATCAGGTGCATCGCCGGCAGCCCCAACTCCACCACGCCCTGCACCTTCGCCGCTGCCGGGACCGAGGCTGCGCAGGTGCCCACCTTCCGCGACGGACCGCGCGGCGAGGGCCAGGTGGTGGCCATCGACATCGGCTTCCCACCCGGCGCCGTGGCGGCCAACGAGCAGGTCGTCTTCCGCTGGACGATCGGGCGGGCGTTCTCGGCCCGGCCGCTGCCGCTCGCCCTGGCTCTCGGTCTGCTGGCGCTGGGGGCGGTCGGCCTGTACCTGCTGCACCGGCGGGCCGGGAGGGACGCTGGTGCGTCCGGGCAGATCAGCCGGGTGGGTGAGTTCGTCCCGACCGGTGCCGGGCAGAGCGAGTTCCGGGTGGTCGGGGAGATCCGGCCCGGGCACGTGGGCACCGTGGCCGACGAGCGGGTCGACCCGATCGACGTCACCGCCACCGTGGTCGACCTGGCCGTCCGCGGCCACCTGAAGATCACCGAGCTGCCGCGGTCCGGTGAGTTCGCCCGGACCGACTGGGAGCTGACCCGGGTCAGCGGCGGACCCGACGGTCTGCGGCCGTTCGAGACCCAGCTGCTGGACGGGATCGCTTCGCCGGGCTCGAGTGTCAAGGTCTCGGAGCTGCCCAGCCGGGTGCACGGGTCGATCAGCGGCGTCCAGGACGCGCTCTACGACGAGGTGGTCAGCAACGGCTGGTTCGAGCGGCGGCCGGACGCCACCCGCAGCCGGTTCACCCAGCTGGCGCTGGGGGCGCTGATCGCCGCGGTGGCGATCACCGCGGTCCTGGCCGCGTTCACCACCTTCGGTCTGGTCGGGCTGGCACTGGTGATCCTGGCGCTGGGCCTGATATTCGTCGCCCAGGAGCTGCCGGCGCGTACGGCCACGGGCGTGGCCCTGCTCGGCGGGCTCGGCGCCCTGCGATCGGAGCTACTCAGCCACCCGACCGACCAGATGCCACCGGGGGCGGAGTTCCGGGAGATCTCGGAGGTGCTGCCGTACGCGATCGTGCTCGGCGGAACCGAGCGCTGGCTGGACGCCATCGTGGCCGCCGACACCGACGCCGACGCCGACCCGGATGACCTGCCGTGGTACTCGGGTCCGCCGAACTGGCACCTGCGCGACCTGCCCGACTCGATGAAGAATTTCGTCACCACGGTCTCGGGAAGCCTGTTCTCCCGCTGAGCGGGTAGCCAGACGGTATGCGCCGTCGTTGGCTGTTCGCTGACCAGCTGGGTCCGTACTTCCTCGACTCCGCTGACCAGCGGGTCCTGCTGATCGAGGCCCGTCGGGTGTTCCGGCGGCGCCGCTTCCATCGGCAGAAGGCTCACCTGATCCTTTCGGCCCTGCGGCACCGGGCCGCCGAGCTGGGGCCGGACCAGTGCGACTACCGGCAGGCCGACACCTACCGCGACGTCCTGCAGGGCTACGGCGAGCCGCTGGACGTGATCCAGCCAACCTCCTGGGCCGCGGTGCACTTCGTGGACCGGATGGCCGAGACCATGGACCTGGACCGGCTCCCGGCTCGCGGCTACGCCACCTCGCGGGCCGACTTCGCCCGGTGGGCCGAGGGACGCGACCGCCGCCGGCTGCTGATGGAGGACTTCTACCGCAACGCCCGCGAGCGGCTGGACGTGCTGATGGCCAAGGGAAGGCCCGTCACCGGTCAGTGGAACTACGACGCCGACAACCGGGAACCGCCGCCCAAGCGACGGGACACGCTCGGCGTACCCGATCCCTGGTGGCCGGAGGAGGACGCGATCGACGCGCAGGTCCGGGCCGACCTCGACGCGTGGGCCGCCGACGGGGTGGAGTTCGTGGGGGAGGACGGACCGCGGCGCTTCGCGGCCACCCGAGAGGAGGCGCTCACCGCACTGCGGCACTTTCTCCAGCACCGGCTGCCCACGTTCGGCCGCTGGGAGGACGCCATGCTGAGCGGCGACCGATGGATGTCCCACTCGCTGATCTCGGCGCCGCTCAACCTGGGTCTGCTGGACCCGATCGAGATCGTGCGGGCCGCCGAGGACGCGTACGCCGAGGGGCACGCGTCCATCGCCGCGGTCGAGGGGTTCGTCCGCCAGATCATCGGCTGGCGGGACTACATCTGGAACCTGTACTGGTACTTCGGCGAGGACTACCGCTCCCGCAACGAGCTGAACGCGCGGACCGCGCTGCCGCGCTGGTTCGTCGAGCTCGACCCGGAGGGCACCTCGGCGAACTGCCTGCGCAGCGTGCTCAGCTCGGTGCGCGACCACGGCTGGGCGCACCACATCCCGCGGCTGATGGTGCTCGGCAACTACGCCCTGCAGCGCGGCTTCAACCCGGCCGACCTGACCGACTGGTACCACCGCTCGTTCGTCGACGGCTACGACTGGGTGATGGTGCCGAACGTGGTCGGCATGTCCCAGCACGCCGACGGCGGCGAGCTGGCGACCAAGCCGTACGCGGCCGGCGGCAACTACATCAACAAGATGAGCGACTACTGCGGTCCCTGCGTCTACGACCCCAAGGTGCGCGTGGGCGAGAACGCCTGCCCCTTCACCGCCGGCTATTGGCTCTTCCTGCACCGCCACCGCGAGAAGTTCGCCCAGAACCACCGGATGTTCCAGGTCCTCCGCGGCCTCGACCGCCTCTCCGACCTCGACGCCCTTCTCGAACAGGGCCCCAAGGGCTGATCACCCACCCACTCACGGACCCACCACCCACCCAGCTCACTTGCCGATACGTACTCCTTCTTCGCGCTAGCCGCAGCTAGCGGGAAGAAGGAGTACGTAGCGGTAAGTGCAGACGAGGGGCGGCGATTGCCGCGCTGCGGGGCGCCGCCCATCCGGCCCCACCGCCGCGAGCGAAGAACCAGCCCTACTTGAGGTTCCGCAGCGGATACCCGTTGTCCGCGCAGCCGTCGATGATCAGCTGCTTCGCCTCGGATGACACCGCGCTCGGGTCGTCGGACTCGAGCAGCGTGATGGTGGCGTCGAGCCAGCGCTGCGGCTCGGCGTCGAGCACACCCGACTGGCTGAGCTGCTTGAGTCCGGCGACGGTGGCCTTGTTCACCAGGGATCCACCGCTCATGGCGGAGTCGACGGCCGGGCAGCCGATCTTGTACGCGTCTTCGGCCCTGACCCCCTCCGAGCACCCGGCCAGACCGACGAGAGCGGCCAGGCTCACCAGCAACGTGGCGGCAACTTTGCGCATGGGGTCAGGGTAGAGGGATCGGGGACCTCAGTTCACAGAGTTCGACGTTCTGCCGCGCGGCCGAGCAGCAGGGCGGTCACGGCGACACCGAGCATGGTCAGTCCGCCGCCACCGATCAGCGTCCACCGGGGTCCGAAGACCTCCCCAACCCAGCCGATGATCGGCGCTCCGATGGGCGTCCCGCCCAGCAGCACGGTGGCGTAGAGCGCCATCACCCGGCCGCGCAGGGCCGGATCTACCCGCAGCTGCACCGACGCGTTGGCCGCGGTCAGGGTGAGCAGGCAGGCCAGGCCCATGACCGGCAGCACCGCCGCGAAGGTGGCGTACGTCGGCATGATCCCCGCGACGGCCTCGATGGCGCCGAACGCCAGTGCGCTGCCGACCACGAACCGCCCGCTCGGCGCCCGGGTACGCCGGGCCGCGAGCAGTGCGCCGGTCAGTGACCCGACGGCCACGAAGGTGCCGAGCAGGCCGTACTGCTGCGCGCCCAGCCCGAACTCCTGCTGCGCCATCAGCGCCGAGGTGAGCTGGAAGTTCATGCCGAAGGTGCCGACGAACAGCGCCACCCCCAGGGCCAGCAGGATCTGGCGGTGCCGGCGGACGTAGGCGATCCCCTCGCGGATCTGGCCCGGGCTGCGCTCGGTCCTTGGCTCGACCTGGAGCCGCCACGGGTTGAGCAGGCGCAGGGCGAGGATGAAAGCCAGATACGTGACCGCGTTGGACAGGATCGCCCAGCCGGTGCCGAAACCGGCGATCACGAAGCCGGCCACGGCCGGCCCGACGATACGAGCGGCGTGGAAGCTGGCCGAGTTCAGTCCGATGGCGTTGGGCAGCCGCTCCGGGCCGACCAGCTCGTAGACGAACGCCTGCCGCGCCGGGTTGTCGAACGCAGTGCCCAGGCCGAAGAGGAAGGCGATCAGGTAGACGTGCCAGGTCTGGGCCACCCCGGTGATGGCCAGCACGCCGAGGGCCGCCGCGCACAGCGCCAGCCAGGTCTGAGTGACCAACAGGATGCGCCGGCGGTCGAACCGGTCGGCGATGACCCCGGCGTACGTCGAGAGGACCAGCATGCCCACGAACTGGAGCGCGGTGGTGATGCCCACTGCGACGCCCGATCCGCCCGAGAGGTCGAGCACCAGCCAGTCCTGGGCGACCCGCTGCATCCAGGTGCCGACGTTGGAGACCAGGGCGCCCACCGTGAAGACCCGGTAGTTGGGCAGCGCCAGGGCGGCGAAGGTGCCGGAGGACGGGGTTGACGGCGCGGCGGTCGAGGAGCGGGACGTGTCGACGCTCACCCGGCGGCCACCCGGGTCAGCAGCGGGACGGCGGTGCGCAGCACGTCCAGCTCGGTGGCGTCGAGATCGGCCAGCCGATCCGCCAGCCATTCGGCGCGTAGTCGTTGGTTGG
>DASQVF010000147.1:0-18695 GCA_035640915.1 Propionibacteriaceae bacterium | reverse complement strand
GTGGGAGGCGGAAGCGTGGGCAGTCCGAGGTCGATGCTCATGGGGCCTGTCTGGGACGAGGGAGGAACGCCTCAACGTTACCGGGTGAAGCCTCGCCGGTGGGGGCGTCCGCGCTGCCGCCAGGTCAGCGCACAGGTGCCTCTCAGCCCCGCACCTCGGCGAGCACCCGGCGTACGGCCTCGAGCGTGCGCTCCACGTCCGCCTCGGACGTCCGCCAGTTCGAGACCGAGATCCGCAGCACCGCCCGGCCGTGCCAGGTGGACGGCGTCATCCACGCCGTGCCCTCGGCCAGCAGCCGCCGAGCGACCTCCCTGGTCACCTCGTCGGGACCGAAGGACACACAGACCTGCGTGTAGACCACGTCGTGAAGCACCTCGACCCCGTCGATCTGGCCCAGCTCGTCGGCGAACTGGCGGGCCCGGACACAGAGGCGGTCGACCATCTCGGCCACCCCCGTGCGGCCCAGGGAGCGCAGGGCGGCCCAGACGGTGAACCCGCGAGCGCGCCGGGAGAACTCCGGGACGGTGTCGAAGGGGTCCGGCCGATCGTCCTGGATCAGGTACGGCGCCCGCTCACTCATGGCGGCCCGCAGGGCCGCCGGGTCGGCCACGATGGCCAGGCCGTTGTCGTAGGGCACGTTGAGGGTCTTGTGGGCGTCGGTGGCCCAGGAGTCGGCCCGATCCACGCCTGTGGTGAGGGATCGATAGCGCGTCGAAGCCGCCGCCCAGAGGCCGAAGGCACCGTCGACGTGCACCCAGGCGCCGTGCTCGTGAGCCAGGCCTATCGCGTCGGCGAGCGGGTCGAAGGCGCCGCTGTGCACGTTCCCGGCCTGGAGGCAGACGATCGTGGGTCCCTCCGGGCGGTCCTGTAGCGCCTGTCGCAGCGCCTCCAGGTCCAGCCGTCCCTGCTCGTCGCTGCGGACGACGGTGCTCCGCCGCTGTCCGATCCCGAGGAAGCGCAGGGCCATGTCGATGGTGTCGTGCCGCTCCTCCCCGAGGATCACCGTGACGGGCGGGGCCCCAGCCAGGCCGTCGTCCTCGACGTTCCAGCCGGCCCGGCGGAACACCTCGTGGCGGGCGGCGGCCAGGCAGGTGAAGTTGGCCATCATGCCGCCGGTGACGTAGCCGATCGCGGCGGTCGGCGGGAGCTCGAGCAGGTCGAGGAGCCAGCCGGTCGCCACCCGCTCGGCACCGGCGGCCGCCGGCGAGGAGACCAGTAGGCCGGCGTTCTGGTCCCAGGCCGAGGTCAGCCAGTCGGCGGCCAGCGCGGCCGGCAGCACCCCGCCGATGACCCAGCCGAAGAACCGGCCCGACGGCATGGCGACCACCCCCGGCTCCGCGCCGGCGATCAGCGTCTCGACCACCTCGAGCGGGTCGCTGCCGACCTCGGGCAGCGGTCCGCCCAACGCCTCCGCCACCTGGTCCACGTCCGCCCGGGCCGCCACCGGCCGGTCATCCAGGCCGCTCAGGAAGCTGGTCGTCTCGTCCAGCACCCGGGTCAGGACCTTGTCCTCGTCGCTCACGGTCTCCCCTCTCGTTCCGCCCCTAAGTCTGAGCGCCCGAAGCGGTTGGCGATACCTGATTCTGGCTGCCCGTGTCGGCGCGCGACGGCAACCTAGGCTTCTGGTCTCGTGAGGCTCGTCGTCGCCGCCGCCATCGTGGACCACCTCGCCCGCCCGTCGCGGGTGCTGGCCGCCCGGCGCGTCGAGCCGCGGGCGTTGGCCGGCGGGTGGGAGTTTCCCGGCGGCAAGGTGGAGTCCGGTGAGGACCCGGTGGCCGCCCTGCATCGAGAGCTGGACGAGGAGCTGCAGGTCCGGGTACGCCTGGGCGCCGAGCTGCCGGCGCCGGACGGGAACGCCTGGCCGCTCGCCGACGGCCTGGTGCTGCGGCTGTGGTTCGCCGAAGTCGTCGAAGGCGCTCCCACCCTCACCGCCGGCCACGACGAGCTGCGCTGGCTGAGCGCTGGGCAGCTGGCCGACGTGCCCTGGCTGCCGGCCGACCTGGCGATCGTGGACCGGCTGCGAGCGCGCCTGGTCAGCCCTAGAACAGGGTGATCGGAGTGATGATGTCGGCCAGGATCAGCACGATGCCGGAGACCAGGATCACCCCGCCCACCGCGTACGCCACGGGCAGCATCTTGGCCGTGTCCACGTGGCCGGGGTCGGGTCGGCGGAACACCCGGGCCAGCGCCCGCTTGAGCGCCTCGTAGAGCGCGCCGGCGATGTGGCCGCCGTCGAGCGGCAGCAGCGGCACGAAGTTGAACAGGGCGACGAACAGGTTGACCGAGCCGAGCACGGTGAACATGCTGGCCACCTTGGCCGGTGCGTCGATCTGGTCGGTGGACGCGATCTCCCCCGCTGCCCGGCTGGCCCCGACGATGCTCATCGGCCCGTAGATGTCCCGCGGCTTCCCGGTCACCAGGTTGTAGGCGGTGTAGTACACCTTCGCCGGGAACTGGACCAGGGCCACTGCGGTCTGCCGGGTCATCGTCCACATGTCGGCGAGCACCGTGGCCGGGCCACCACGCTCCCGGACCACCATGGGCTCCACGCCGAAGAAGCCGGCGGCGACCCTCTTGGCCGGGTCGTAGCGGTCGGGCACGCCGGTGATCACCGTGTTGACCGGCGGCAGCTCGACCCGGGCGCCGGCCCGCTCCACGGTGAGCTGGGCGGGCCGATCCAGGTTGGACCGGATCAGCCGGGAGACGTCGTCCCAGTCCTGCACCGGGACGCCGTTGAACGCGACCACACGGTCGCCCGGCTGGATGCCGGACAGCACAGCGGGGGTCGGCGGCTTCCCGGCGCAGCTCGGGTCGGTCGCGTTCACCGGGACGACGCACTCCTGCACCCGGTTGATAGTCAGCTGGGACCGGTACACGCCGTACGTCGCCGAGACGGTCAGCAGGATCAGGAACGCCAGCAGCAGGTTCATGGTCGGCCCGCCGGCCATGATGATCAGCTTCTGCCAGGACTTCTTCTGGTAGAAGAGCCGGCCGTCGTCCTCGGGCCGGATGGTCTCCCACTCGGCGGCCCGGGCGTTGTCGGCCATGGTCTGGAAGATGCCGGTACGGGCGGCGCGGACCTGGCCGGGCCGGTTCCGGCTCGGCGGGTACATGCCGACGAGGCGGACGTAGCCGCCAAGGGGGACCGCCTTGACGCCGTACTCGGTCTCACCGCGGCGACGCGACCACAGCGTACGACCGAAGCCGACGAAGTACTGGGTGGTCTTGACGTCGAACAGCTTGGCGGGCACGAGGTGGCCGATCTCGTGCAGCGCGATCGAGGCCATCACCAGCGCGAAGAAGGCGATGGCTCCACCGAGGTAGATCAGCGTGTCCATCTACTGCGCGTACTCCTGGCGTCCGACGAGTTCTCGGGCGCGGACCCGCGCCCAGGCATCGGCAGCCAGCACTCCCTCTAGGGTCAGCTCTTCGCCGGCTACCAGCCTCGAGCCTACGTCAGCACTGGTACCCCCTCCGGGCCCGAAGCCGGCGTGCTCACCCAGCACTCGCTCGACGATGTCGACGATGTCGAGGAACCCGATCTCGCCGGCGTGGAACGCCTCTACGCCCTCCTCGTTGGCCGCGTTGTAGACGGCCGGCGCGCTCCCGCCGAGCCGACCGGCATGCCGGGCCAGCTCGACGGCGGGGAAGGCCTCGTTGTCCAGCGGCTCGAAGGTCCAGCTGGACGCGGTCGACCAGTCGCAGGCGGGCGCCACCGCCGGCAGTCGCTCGGGCCAGCTGAGGGCGAGGGCGATCGGCAGCCGCATGTCCGGCGGCGAGCACTGGGCCAGGGTCGAGCCGTCGACGAACTGGACCATCGAGTGCACGATCGACTGGGGGTGAACGACCACGTCGACCCGGTCCAGGTCGATGCCGTAGAGCAGATGGGCCTCCAGCAGCTCCAGCCCCTTGTTGACCAGGGTCGCCGAGTTCGTGGTGATCACGCGGCCCATCGCCCAGGTGGGGTGAGCCAGGGCCTCCGCGGGCGTGACCTCTCGCATCTGTTCCCGGCTCCGGCCCCGGAACGGTCCCCCGCTCGCCGTCAGCACCAGCCGGTCCACCTCGTCCGGCTGGCCGCCGCGGAGGCACTGGGCCAGCGCCGAGTGCTCGGAGTCCACGGCCACGATCTGGCCGGGCGCCGCCGCCCGGGTGACCAGCGGACCGCCGATCACCAGAGACTCCTTGTTGGCCAGAGCCAGCACCCGTCGGGTGGCCAGCGCGGCCAGGGTGGCGGTCAGTCCCGCCGCGCCGGTGATGCCGTTGAGCACCACATCGCACGGCACCGTGGCCGCCTCGCGCGCCGCGTCCGGACCGGACACGATCCGCGGCAGCCGGAGCTCCCCGCGCGACCAGCCGCGCCGGCTCACCTCGGCGTACAGCGCGAGCTGCAGGTCCTGCACGGCGGTGCTGCGGCTGACCGCGACGAGACCGGCACCGGTGTCGAGGGCCTGCCGGGCCAGCAGCGGGATGTCGCTGCCCCCGGCGGCCAGCGCCACCACCCGGAACCGTCCGGGCTGGTCGGCCACAACCTGCAACGCCTGGGTGCCGATAGAACCGGTGCTGCCCAAGATCACGACGTCGCGCACCGAGCCAGTCTGACAGGTCAGCCGGACCGCTCTCGAGGACCGATGACCAGCCTGACCACCGGGATCAGCGGCGCGGCTCGCCGCGGTAGGTGCCGAACGACCACGAGTTGCCCTCGGGGTCGCGGACGGCGAACTCGCGGCTGCCGTAGTCGGTGCTGGACAGCGGGCGGATCACGGTCACCCCGGGCGCGTCCTGCACCCGCTGCCACAGCTCCTCGACGTGGTCGGTCACCACGTACGCCGCGAGAGTGCCGGGCTGGGTGGACCACTCGGCGTCCGGCTTGTGGCTGCCGAGCATGATGCCGCCGCCCTCCGGCCAGTCGAGCTGGGCGTGCGCCACGGTTGCGCCGTCGGCGTAGACCGCCGTGCGCTGGAATCCGAAGGTGTCGACGTAGAAGTCGATCAGCGCCAGGGCGTCGTGGGCCTGCAGGGTCGGCCACACCTGCGGGGCCGGCGCCGGGTCGGCGGTCGTCTGGGATTCAGTCATGGGCCAAGGTTTCTCCGTTGTGGTGACCGCCGTCTTGGATATTTCGGCGCTCCTCGGCGATCCAGCCGCTCGGGCTGATCCCGGCGAACTGCGCGAAGTCCCGGTCGAGATGGGCATGGTCGAAGTAGCCGCATCGGGCGGCGACCCCGGCCAGGTCGGGCGTCCGGCCGCCGGACACCGCGTACGCGATCCGCGACGTCGCCGAGGCGAAGCGCATCAGCCGGCTCACCTGCTTGGGTCCCACACCGACCTCTCGGGCGAACAGCGTGCGCAGCTGCCGGGGGCTGAGGTGCACGTGGGCCGCCAGACCGTCCATCGACCCGGTGCCGCGATGCCACGCCAGCCACCGCCAGGCCTCGACGAGCTCCGGCCGGACCCGCTCCGACCGCGACGGGCGGGCGCCGACCCGGCGGCGCAGGTAGTCCTGCAGGATCGCGAACCGGACCGGCCAGGACGGCGCCTCCCGCATCCGGGCGCGGACCCGTTCAGCGTCGGCACCGAGCAGGTCGGGACCGTCGACGACCTCCGCGGCCAGCTCCCGGGCCGGAGCACCGAACAAGCGGCGGGCGGCCAGGGGATGCACCGCGAGCTGGATCCCGCGCTGGCGCTCGTCGGGCACCACAAACGCCGGACGGTCGTGCAGGCCGCCGACGAGGACGTGGTTACGGAAGGAGTCGCTCCCCCGAGCCTGCTCCGGCGTCCAGCTACTGACGACGGGGTCGGCCAAGGAGAAGATGAAGGTCAGGTGCGCCGACGGCAGACCCCGGTGCAGGGTCGTCTGGACGTGGTCACTGGCGTAGCCGACGGCCGAGGCGATGTCGCCCGGCAGGATGTGATCGGCGCGCACGTACCCAGCGGCCGGGTCCCTCTCAGCATCCACCTTCCTCAGTATCGGTCAGGGCGCTGACGAACGCCTCTGGCAGAATCGCGCACCGTGTCCCGCCGGCTGCTCGAGATCGAAAGCCTGGCCGCGTTCGACACCCACATCCGCCGGGCCCCCCGGCTGGACGGATGGTTCGTCTCTTCGCTCGACCTGACCGAGCGATCCGCCGCCCTGCTGGCCGTCGACCCCTCCGGCGCGGTGTTCCTCGGCTGCCACTTCGACGGGGAGGTCGAGGACCGGCTGCGGGCGGCCGGGGCACTGCTGTTCCCCCGGCTGCCGGACCTGCCGTTCGACCCCTACCGACCAGGGCTCTACGACGCCACCGAGCTGTACGGCACGGGCCCGGTCCGGCGCAGCGCCGACGCGGTTACCTACGCCTGGGCCCGGTCGGCGGCGGCCACCCAGCTGTCCGGCGCGCTGGCCACCACCCTGCACGACCACGCGATCAGTGACGCGCTGGACGACACGTCCGCCGCCCTGGACCCCCGCGACGTCGTCGGGATCATGGGCGGCCACGCGCTGCGGCGCACCGACCCGGCCTACGCCGCCGCCGCCCGGCTGGGTGCGGCCCTGTCGGCGGCCGGACGCACCGTGCTGACCGGCGGCGGACCCGGAGCCATGGAGGCCGGCAACCTGGGCGCCTACCTCAGCCCGTGGCCGGATGCGGTGGACGAGGCGCTGGCCCTGCTCAGCGCCGTTCCCGGTTACTCGCCGAACCTGGACGCCTGGGTCGGTTCGGCGTACGCGGTGCGGGAGCGCTGGCCGGTGTCGGAGGCCGGGGGCAGCCTGAGCATCCCCACCTGGTTCTACGGCCACGAGCCCACCAACCTGTTCGCCACCGGGATCGCCAAGTACTTCGCCAACGCGCTGCGCGAGGACACGCTGCTGCACCGCTGCCGGGCGGCATCGTCTACCTGCCCGGGCAGGCCGGCACGGTGCAGGAGATCTTCCAGGCGGTCACCGAGAACTACTACGCCGCCGAACCCGCCTCCATCGCGCCGATGGTGCTGGTCGGGGTGGACTACTGGACCGAGCGGCTACCCGCCTGGCCCCTGCTCCAGCGGCTGGCGGCCGACCGGCCGATGGCGGCGGCCGTGCACTGCGTCGACGACATCGCCGAGGCGGCCGACCTGCTGGCCGTGCCGGCGGCGGCCGACTCCTAGGCTGCTGCCAGCCTCCCCCCAGCACGCTCCCAGCGCGGGGCCGCAGTGTTGCGGCAGTCAAGCAACCGACGAAGGAGTGTTCGTGGCATCGAAGAAGACCGCCGTAGCCGTCGCAGCCGGAGTGCTCGCCCTCGGGGCGGGCGTCGGGATCGCCGGCGTCGCTGCGGCCGACCCCACGCCGACGCCCAACCCGACCGCGACCGCCAGCGGCTCGGCCACCCCCGGCACCGACCGACCCGGCGGGGGCCGGCACGGCGGCGGCTTCCGGGACGGCGCTCAGCTCAGCGAGCTGGCCGGCAAGCTCGGAGTCACCGAGGAGAGGCTGCGGGAGGCGCTGAGCGCCATCCGTGAGGAGAACCGCTCGACCCCTCCGCCGGGCGACCAGACCCGGGAGGAGCGCGACGCGGCCCTGGCCGAGGCGCTCGCCGAGAAGCTGGACCTCGACGAGGCCAAGGTGGTCCAAGCCCTGGCCGAGATCCGCGCGGCCAGGCAGGCCGAGCAGGCCGCCGCCCTGAAGGAGCGGCTCGATGCGGCCGTGGCCGACGGGAAGCTGACCCGGGCCGAGGCCGACGCCGTCACCAAGGCGGTCGAGCAGGGTGTGATCAACGTCGGCGGCGGCGGCCCCCGCTAGTCATCCGGTCTCAGCCTGTCCTGAGCTTGTCCAAGGGCCTGTCCTGAACTTGTCTGGCCCTTCGACGAGCTCAGGGCGCGTTGACCACCTCGGCCAGGGCCGCGACGCGGGCACTGGTCAGCACGTCCTCGAGCATCATCGGCTCGCCGTCGGGGCCGCTCAGTGGCACCCGCCAGTTGGGGTACTCGTCCGTGGTGCCCGGTTGGTTCTGGGCCAGCCGGTCTCCGACGGCGTCGGTGAGCGCGACACAGAGCAGCCGCGACGGCGTGAGCGTCAGGTAGCGATGCAGCGCCTGCACGGTCTCCTCCTCGCCGGCGTGGCCGTCCACCAGTCCTCGCTGGCGTAGGTTGTCCAGCCAGGCCGTCCGCTCCGCCTCGGCAGCGGCCAGCTCCTCGGCCAGCGGACGGGTGAGGACGCCGAGGCGGTCCCGCAGCCGGACGTGGTCCCCGGCGAGGTAGGCCGCCGTCGGCGGCAGGTCGTGGGTGGTCACCGAGGCCAGGCACAGCTCGCGCCACTTCTCGGGGGCCAGCGGCGACTGGTCGCCGTCCCAGTCGAACTCGAACCACAGGATCGACGTGCCGAGGACGCCGCGCTCCCGCAGGTAGGTCCGCACCCACGGCTCGACCGTGCCGAGGTCCTCCCCCACGACCAGCGCTCCGGCCCGCTTCGCCTCCAGCGCCAGGATGCCGATCATCGCCTCGTGGTCGTAGCGGACGTAGGTCCCCTCGGTGGGACCCGCGCCGGCCGGGATCCACCACAACCGGAACAGCCCGATCACGTGGTCCACCCGGATGCCGCCCGCGTGTCGGAGGATCGTCGCGACCATCTGCCGGAAGGGCGCGTACGCGGTGTCCGCCAGCCGGTCGGGCCGCCAGGGCGGCTGGTTCCAGTCCTGCCCGTTCTGGTTGTACGGATCGGGCGGCGCTCCCACCGTGATCCCGCTGGCGTAGCTGTGCTGCAGCCGCCAGGCGTCCGCGCCGTGCGGGCTGACCCCGACGGCAAGGTCGTGCATCACGCCGAGCGTCATCCCGGCCCGGCGGCCAGCCTGGTGGGCGGACGCCAGCTGCTCGTCGAGCAGCCACTGCAGCCAGCAGTGGAACGCGACCCGGTCCGCGTGGGAGGCCGCGAAGGCGGCTACGGCGGGCGAGTCCGGGTCACGTAGCTCACCCGGCCAGTCCGCGAACCGCGGGCCGTACTCCTCCGACAGCGCCGCCCAGGTGGCGAAGTCGGTCAGGCCCCGGCCCTCCCGGAACCGGTACGCGGTGAATGACGCCTCCCGTCCCGGGGTCCGCGGCACCGAGAAGAGGATCTTCAGCGCCCTGCGCTTGGCCTCCCAGGACTGGTCGCGGTCGATCTCGGTGGCCCGCGCCAGTCGAACCTTGAGCTCCACCCGCCGCTGATCGATCTTGCCGAGCCGCTTCTCGTCGAGGAACGCGTACTCCGGGATGCGCTCCGGGCGGAGATAGATCGGGTTGGCGAACCGGCGGCTGGTGGGCAGATACGGCGACGGCTCCATCGGCGGCCGCGGCTCAGCTGCGTGCAGCGGGTTGACCAGGACGAAGTCGGCGCCGTGGGCACCCGCCGACCACACGGCCAGGTCCTCCAGGTCGACGAGGTCGCCGACTCCCCAGGACTGGCGCGACCGGACGCTGTACAGCTGAGCGGCCAGGCCCCACGCCCGGTGCTCGCCCATCCGCTCCGGCAGACCGAGCCACTCGGGGGTGATGATCAGCGGCATCGTCGCCGTCCGCTCATCCGATCGGGCGTGCAGGGTGTGGTAGCCCAGCGGCAGGTCGTCGGGGATCTCGAAGGAGGCCTCACCCACCCAGCCGCCGTCGATCTCGCGTGGCGGGGCCCAGTTCTCCAGCTGGGGTAGCGGTCCGCGGTGTCCCCCGGTCTCCAGCTCGATCCAGGTCTCCGCCGGGTCGCCGTGCGGGACATGCACCTCGACCGACGCGTTCCGGCGCTCCCGCAGGGCCAGCAGCGGCGGCAGCATCCGGGTCCACGGCCGACGCTGCTGCTCGGCCAGCGCCTCCTCCGCCGCCTCGGGGGTCGTCGCATCGACGTCGAGGGCGGCCAGCACGGCGACGATGGTCTCCCGGGCGACCTCGACGTGGCGGCCCTGCCAGTCCCAGTACTCGGTGGCGACGCCGTACGCCTCGGCTAGGGCGTGCAGGGACGGTTCGAGCTCGGGCACCCGCCCATCCTGACGTATCAATCGGCGCCGTCCGGTCTCCACCCTGACCAGAGGGACCGACCCAGGAGGACCGATGACTGCGCTGGCTGCCCGGCCTACCGAGCTCACCATCGACGATGCCGCCGATCGCGCCAGCGCGGCCCACCGACTGGCCGATGGCGGCGTTCTCGGCCACGCCTTCGCCAACTTCTACGTGATCACGGCGCGTGGGGACGCCGGGACGGTGCGTCGGGTGAACACGATGAAGGGACGGCCGCCAGGGCAGGTCGGCAGCATCACCGGGTCCCCCGCCGTGCTCTGGGAGGCCTGGGACCTCGACCGGTTGCCCGACGGGCTGGACCGGCACCGGCTGCGCATCCTGATCGACACGTTCTTCGCGCTGGGGCCGTTCGGGTTCCGCGGTCCGGCCGCGGCCGCTGTGCCGCCGCACCTCACCTTTCCGGAGGGTGAGGTCAGGACGGCCCAGGTCATCGCCCCGGGCTACGCCTGCCCGTCCAACGCCCTCCTGAGCCTGGCCCGGACCGCCTGCGGCGACGACCTGCTCTACATCACCTCGGCGAACCGGTCCCGGCACCTCACCGGCGCGGAGGACTCCCCGGCCCACTGGCGGGCCGACGGCCTGCTCGCCGAGTTCGGCAGCGAGGACGGCTTCTGCGTCGTGCACCACCGGGACGAAGCGGCCGCCCGGGCTCGCTACCCCCGCTACCTGCCGATGTCGACAACGATCCTGGGCTTCACCACGGTGATCCGGCGTCCCGGGGACCCGCGGCCGCACCTGATCCTGGAGCGCCACGGCTCGATGCCGGTGGCCGACGTTCGGGCCGTGCTGGCCGGGCTGGGTTTCGGGCTGATCATCGGTCCCCGCGCGGAGGGCCGCCTGCAGGTGCGGGACTACTCCCAGCAGATGTCCGACCTCAGAGGGACGACCCCTTCGAACCCCCGCGGCGCGCGCAAGAAGACATGGGGGCGCGGCCGGTGACCAGCTCTCATCGCATCGGGTTGGTCGTCCCGAACTCCAACCGTCACCATGGAGATCGAGGTGCCCGAGCTCTTCGGGCGGCAAGCGGCCGCAGCCGGCGAGCGCTGCACCCCGACAACGGAGGGAGCCGTGAATGACCGAGCCACGGTCTCGCACCCCGATCGCCAACGAGCCGTCCACCCTGCGCCATGCGGCGGACCACGGCCGTCAGCCCGCCGCGCTGCCGTGGACCGAGGTTCTCGACCAGCTGGCTCGTGCCGACGGGTTCTGGGTGGTCACGCTCGACCGGAGGGGCAGCCCGTGCCCTCGCCCGGTCTTCGCCGTCGTCGTCGACGACACCGTCCACGTCAGCTCCAGCCCGGCGGCGCAGAAGGCCCGGAACATGGGTCGCGACGAGCGCTGTGCGCTCGGAGCCCACACCGCTGACTTCGACCTGATCATCGAGGGCACCGGCCGCCGGGTCAGCGAGACCGACGCACTGGAGCGGGTGGCCGCCGCCTACCGCGAGCGCTACGGCTGGCCGGTCACGGTTGCCGGCGACGCCATGGACGCCCCGTTCGGCGCTCCGACCGCCGGTCCACCGCCGTACGCGGTGTTCCGGATCGAACCGACCCGGGCGTACGCCATCGGGATCACCGACGACACGAACTACCTCAGCACCCGCTACAGGTTCTGACGGTCTGACCGGTCGGCTCAGGAGTGGGCGGCGAGCTGGCCACAGGCGCCGTCGATCTCTCGGCCGCGGGTGTCGCGGACGGTCACCGGCACGCCCTTGGCCTCCAGCCGGCGGACGAACTCGTTCTCGTCCTGCCGCCGGGAGGCGGTCCAGCGGGAGCCGGGCGTCGGGTTCATCGGGATCAGGTTCACGTGCACCCAGCCCCAGTTGCCGCGTCGGCGCAGCACCTTGGCCAGCAGGTCCGCCCGGAAGGCCTGGTCGTTGACGTCGCGAATCAGGATGTACTCGATCGACACCCGCCGCTTGGTCGCCTTGGCGTACCCCCAGGCGGCGTCGACCACCTCGTCGACGTTCCACCGGGTGTTGATCGGGACCAGCTCGTCGCGCAGCTCGTCGTCGGGGGCGTGCAGGGACAGGGCCAGGGTGACCGGCAGGCCCTCGGTGGCCAGCTGCTGCATCCGGGGCACCAGGCCGACCGTCGACACGGTGATCCCGCGCGCGCTCATTCCGAGGCCGTCCGGCGTAGGGGTGACCAGCTGGCGCACGGCGCCGACCACCGCCTTGTAGTTGGCCAACGGCTCGCCCATGCCCATGAAGACCACGTTGCTGACCCGACCCCGGCCCCCCGGGACCAAGCCGCGACTCAGCTTGCGCTCGCCGTCCATCACCTGCTCGACGATCTCCGCCGTGGACATGTTGCGCTGCAGCCCGCCCTGCCCGGTGGCGCAGAACGGGCAGGCCATCCCGCAGCCGGCCTGGCTGGACACGCACATGGTGGCCCGGTCGGGGTAGCGCATCAGCACGCTCTCCACCAGGGCCCCGTCGTGCAGCCGCCACAGAGTCTTGACCGTGGTGTCGCCGTCGGTGCGCAGCTCGCGAATGCTGGTCAGCAGCCGCGGCAGGAACTGCTCGGCCAGCGCGTCGCGGATGCCGACCGGCAGGTCGGTCCAGTCCGTCGGGTCGTCCCGCAGACCTTCGAAGTAGTGCGCCGACAGCTGCCGCGCCCGGAAGGCGCGCTGTCCGGCGGCCTCGACGTACTCGCGGCGTTGTGCGGGGGTGAGGTCAGCCCAGTGCCGCGGCGGCTGCCCGCGGCGCGGCGCCTCGAAGACGAGGGGAAGCGGTGCGCGTACGGGAGCGCTCGGGGGGGTCGGTCCCCCCGACGGCAACACAGCCACGGCTAACCACCGGGAACGAAGATGTACATGATCAGCCAGGCTACCGGCGCCGCAACCAGCAACGAGTCGAGACGATCCATCACCCCGCCGTGCCCGGGCAGGAACGAGCTCATGTCCTTGATTCCGATGTCCCGCTTGACCATGGACTCGATCAGGTCGCCACCGGTGGCGACCACGACCAGGCAGACCCCGATGATGATGCCCACCCAGAACGGGACGTCCAGCACGAACATCGCCATCAGCGTGCCCGCGGCCACCCCGAGGATCATGGATCCGGCGAAGCCCTCCCAGGACTTCTTGGGGCTGATCATCGTCGCCATCGGATGCTTGCCGAACAGCACGCCCGCGATCAGACCGCCGGTGTCGTTCATGGCCACCACGAGGATGAAGGTGACCAGCCGGGCCGCGCCCCGCTCCTCGGCCAGCATCAGCGCGGCGAACGAGCCGAGCATCGGCACGTAGCCGACGATCAGCAGGCTGGCGGCCGCGTCCTTGACGTAGCCCTTGGCGCCTCCCGGCATCCGCCAGGCGAGGGCGGCCAGCACGGTCAGCGCCAACGAGGCCAGCAGCACGCTGGTGGTGGAGAACTGCAGGGTCGTCCGCTCCAGACCGGCCAGGTACGACCCGATCGGGATGGCGACACAGCCGCCGACGATGGGCACGATCGCCGCGGTCATCTCCTGCTTGCGCAGGGCGTTGTAGAGCTCGATCGACGCCAGGGCCAGCGCCGCCGCCAGGAGGACGACGAAGGCGGGCTGGAAGTACACCAGGCTGAGCACCACGTACGCGCCCAGGGCCAGCCCGAGGCTGATCGCCAGGGGCAGGTTGCGGCCCGCCCGGCCGTAGGTCTTGGCGGGCGCCGCGGATGCGAGCGGTGTGTCGGTCGTCTCGGTCACCTCAGACTTCGAGGAGCTCGGCTTCCTTGTGCTTGAGCACCTCGTCGATGGCGTCAGTGTGCTTCCTGGTGGACGCGTCGAGCTGCTTCTCGGCGCGGGCCACCTCGTCCTTACCCGCTTCGGCGTCCTTGACCATCTTGTCCAGGGCCTCTTTGGCCGACCGGCGGGCGCCCCGGACCGAGATCCGGGCATCCTCGGCCTTGTGCTTGGCCAGCTTGATGTACTCGCGCCGGCGCTCCTCGGTCAGCTGGGGCAGCGTGACCCGAATGCTGTGGCCGTCGTTGGACGGGTTGACGCCGAGGTCGGAGTCGCGGATCGACCTCTCGATCGCCGCCATGGCACTCGGGTCGTACGGGGTGATCAGGATGACCCGCGCATCCGGCACCTGGAAGGTGGCCAGCTGCTGCAGCGGCGTCGGCGAGCCGTAGTAGTCCGCGGTCAGCTTGACGAACATGGCGGGATGAGCCCGACCGGTCCGAATCGCCGCGAACTCCTCCTTGGCGTACTCGACCGCGTTCGCCATCTTCGACTCGGCGTCGCGGATGATGTCGGGGATCACAGCCCTCCTCCTGCCTCCACCACGCCGTCGGTTCAGGCGTGGACTGTTGTACCGATCCTCTCACCCGACACCACTGCCACGATGGAGCCTTCGGTGTCCAACCCGAAGAAGATCATCGGCAGCTTGTAGTCCCGGGCCATGCTGATGGCCGTCGCGTCGGCGACCTTGAGGTCCTTGGCCAGGTACTCGTCGTAGGTGAGCTCGTCGAACTTCACCGCGTCCGGGAACTTGTGCGGGTCGGCGGAGTAGACCCCGTCCACCCCTTGCTTGCCCATCAGCAGCACCTCGGCACTGATCTCCAGCGCCCGCTGGGCCGCCACGGTGTCGGTGGAGAAGTACGGCATGCCGGACCCGGCGCCGAAGATGACGACCCGGCCCTTCTCCAGGTGCCGCTCGGCCCGCCGGGGAATGTAGGGCTCGGCGACCTGGCCCATGGTGATCGCCGTCTGCACCCGGGTCTGCGTGCCCAGCTTCTCCAGGAAGTCCTGCAGGGCCAGGCAGTTCATCACCGTGCCGAGCATGCCCATGTAGTCCGCCCGGTCCCGCTCCATCCCCCGCAGCTGCAGCTCGGCACCGCGGAAGAAGTTGCCACCGCCGACGACGATGGCCACCTGCACGCCGCTCTTGGCCACGGTGGCGATCTCCTCGGCCAGCCGGTAGACGACGTCCGGGTCCACCCCGACACGGCCGCCGCCGAAGACCTCACCGGACATCTTGAGCAGGACCCGCTTGTACGGACTCGGCATCTGCGGCCTCTCTCGTCGAGCTTGGGCGCCGAGCCTGCCGAAGGGCACTTCGACAGGCTCAGCGCACGTGGACTAGACCCCTGCGGCTTCGAAGCGGACGAACCGCTTCACTTTAATCCCGGCCGCGTCCAAAATCTTGCTCACCGGGGTCTTGTTGTCGCTCACCGACGGCTGGTCCAGCAGGGCGACGTCCTTGAAGTAGGAGTTGACCCGGCCCTCGACGATCTTGGGCAGGGCCTGCTCCGGCTTACCGGCCTCCCGGGCGCTGGCCTCGGCGATCCGGCGCTCGTTCTCCACCAGCTCGGCCGGCACCTCGTCCCGGCTGAGGTAGATCGGCCGCATCGCGGCGATCTGCATCGCGGCCTGCCGCGCGGCGGTCTCGTCCTCGCCCTCGTACTCGACCAGGACGCCGACCTGCGGCGGTAGGTCGGAGGCCCGCCGGTGCAGGTAGACGGTGGTCTGGCCGTCGAAGTACGCGGCGGCCGCGATCTCGAGCTTCTCGCCGATCTTGACGGCGAGCTGCTCCACCGCCTCACCGACGGTCTGCCCGGACGGCAGCGGGGCGGCGTTGACCTCGTCCACGGTCTCGGCCTTGCTCGCGGCCGCGGCCTTGACCGCGTCGGCGGCGAGCTCCTGGAACTCGGTGTTCTTGGCCACGAAGTCGGTCTCGGCGCCGAGCTGGAGCAGGGCGCCGTCGACGGACGCGACCAGACCGTTGGTCGCCGAACGCTCGGCACCCCGCTTGGCCGCCTTGGCCTGGCCGGCGACCCGCAGCAGCTCGACGGCCTTCTCGTAGTCGCCGTCGGCCTCGGTCAGGGCCTTCTTGCAGTCCATCATGCCCGCGCCGGTCGCGTCGCGGAGCTTCTTCACATCACTCGCAGAGATCTGAGCCATCGTGCTCGGTCGTCCTCGTCCTTGTCGTCGTTACGTCGTCGTTCGTCGTTGTTCGGGTCAGCTGTGGGTCGTCCCGGTGGCCGGATTGAAGTCGTTCTCCGGATCCGGGTTGTCGGACTGCTGCTCGAGATCGATCTGGGCGTCGGCGGCCGCCTCGGCCAGCTCGGTCGCCTCCTCGGGCTGCTCCTCACCGGGCACCGGGGCGGCGTCCTCGGCGACGCCCTCGTGCGGCACCGCCGGGGCCGGCTCCTGCGAGGCACCGAGCAGCTCGCGCTCCCAGTCCGGCATCGGCTCCACCTCGACCTCGGCGCCGGTCTGCACGCCGGAGCGGGCCACCAGGCCTTCGGCCACAGCGTCGGCCAGCACGCGGGTGAGCAGGGAGACCGAGCGGATCGCGTCGTCGTTGCCCGGGATGGCGAAGTCGACCTCGTCGGGATCGCAGTTGGTGTCCAGGATGCCGATCACCGGGATCCGCAGCTTGCGCGCCTCGTCGACGGCGAGGTGCTCCTTCTTGGTGTCGACGATCCATACCGCCTGCGGCGTGCGGGTCATGTCGCGGATGCCGCCGAGGGTCTTCTCCAGCTTGTCCTTCTCGCGGCGCAGGCCGAGCAGCTCCTTCTTGGTCAGCCCGGAGGCGGCGACATCGTCGAAGTCCATCCCCTCCAGCTCCTTGAGCCGCTGGATGCGCTTGATGACGGTGTGGAAGTTGGTCAGCATGCCGCCCAGCCAGCGCTGGTTGACGAACGGCATCCCGACCCGGGTGGCCTGCTCGGAGATCGCCTCCTGGGCCTGCTTCTTGGTGCCGACGAACATGATCTGGCCGCCTCGGGAGACGGTGTCCTTGACGAAGGCGTACGCGCGGTCGATGTAGGTCAGCGACTGCTGCAGGTCGATGATGTAGATGCCGTTGCGCTCGGTGAAGATAAAGCGCTTCATCTTGGGGTTCCAGCGACGGGTCTGGTGTCCGAAGTGGACGCCGCTCTCCAGGAGCTGGCGAGTGGTGACGACGGCCATGGCCGATGTTCCTTCCTTGCCGGCACACGCGGATGCCGGCGTACGGTTGTCCGGCGCCGAACCTTTCGACGCCGCCTGATGCCGGCGCGGCACAGACTCGCCCTGGAGGTACCGGGAGCGAGACCGCTGGTGCCACCCGGTCGGAATGACCGGTAGGCCGGCATGCGAAGTCAGATCGGATGGCCGATCTGCTCCGGCGAGTCTACGCGACCGGTGGGAACCCGCGCACCTCGGCCGGGCGCTGTCCACAGGCGGCCGGCTCTGACTCCCGTCGTCCACAGATTTCGGCGAGGGCGGTCGATTCCGGGGTCGATCCGCAGACTCCAGGCGTGATCCTGCTGCGCCGCGTGGTCCCGGTCGTGCTCCTCGGGCTGCTGGCTGGCTTGGCCGTGCTGACCGCAGCTCCACCGGCGGCCGCCGAGCCGCCCCTGCCCGGACCGGCGGGATGGCCGCTGGCCGGACCGCCCGCGGTCGTCCGCGGCTTCGACGGCCCCGACCACGAGTACGGGCCCGGGCACCGAGGGGTCGACCTGGCCACCCGTACCGGTCAGCCCGTGCAGGCCGCGCTGACCGGCACCGTCGCCTTCGCTGGCTCCGTGGCCGGCCGCGGGGTGGTCAGCATCGACCACGGGGCGTACCGGACGACCTACGAGCCGGTGACCGCCCAGGTGCGAGCCGGCCAGCGGGTGGCGCTGGGCGCGACGATCGGCCGGGTGGGTACCGGTGGCCACTGCGCCGACCGCTGCCTGCACTGGGGACTGCGGCGCGGCGAGGCCTACCTGGACCCGCGGCTGCTGATCACCACCAAGGCCAACGGACCGTTGCGGCTGTTGGCGGCCGACCGCCGGGCGGTGGCGAGGGAGCGGGCCGAGTCGCGCGCGGCGGCGGACGCGCCCCCGGCCGGTCTCGGCGGGACGGCGACGACGTTCGGAGCGGGAGGTCCCGGCGGCCGGCACGACTTCGGCCGACCGGTGCCCGGGGCGATCACGTCCGCGTTCGGGATGCGGTTCCACCCGGTGCTGCGGCGCTGGAAGCTGCACGACGGGACTGACTTCGGAGCGGCCTGCGGCACCCCGATCCGGGCACCGTACGCCGGCACGGTGGACTCGGTGTCCTACAGCGGCGGCTACGGGCATCGGCTGCTGCTCGCCCACGGTGCGGTCGACGGGTACACCGTGACGACCGGCTACAACCACGCCACCCGCTACGTCGTCGGTCCCGGGGACCGCGTCGTCCGCGATCAGCTACTGGGCTACGTCGGCAGCACCGGGTATTCCACCGGCTGTCACCTGCACCTGATGGTCTGGCTCAACGGAAGGCTGGTGGATCCCATGTCCTGGTTCTGAGCGGCCGCGCGCCCTGAGCCTCCTGCGCGTGCGTCGTGAGCCTTCTGCGCCCTGAGCCTGTCGAAGGGCCACGACCGCGCTCGGCCTCTTCAGGCCCGGGGGTGGGCCTGCTCGAACGCCCGGCGCAGCCGGTCGTCGCTGACGTGGGTGTAGATCTGCGTCGTGGCCAGCGAGGCGTGCCCCAGCATCTCCTGCACGCTGCGCAGGTCGGCCCCGCCCTCCAGCAGGTGGGTGGCCATGGCGTGCCGGAGGCCGTGCGGCCCGAGGTCCGGTGCGCCGTCGACGATCCGCAGTGCGCGGTGCACCACCCGCCGCACCACGCGGGGGTTGATCCGGGCTCCCCGCTCCCCGAGGAACACCGCGTCGCCCGACTCGGCGGTCGTGAGGACGGATCGCCCGGTGCGGACCCAGCTGTCCAGCGCCCGCCACGCCGGCCGGCCCACCGGGACGGTCCGTTCCTTGC
>DASQVF010000146.1:0-4987 GCA_035640915.1 Propionibacteriaceae bacterium | reverse complement strand
TCTCGGCCCGCACCGGCCAAGGCCTGGCGGAGCTGCGACCGGCCCTGGGCCGACTGGTTCGCGACCTGCCGCCGCCCCGCCGCGACGGGCGGATCCGGTTCTGGGTGGACCGGTCGTTCACCATCCGCGGCGCCGGCACGGTCGTCACCGGGACGCTGGGCAGCGGCACCCTGACCGCCGGCGACGAGCTGCAGCTCGGCGACCGGCGGCTTCGGATCCGCGGGCTGGAGTCCCTCGGCCAGCCCCAGTCGGAGGTGGCCGCCGTCGCCCGGGTGGCGGTCAACCTCCGCGGGGTCGAGGTCGAGGACGTGACCCGCGGCGATGCCCTGCTCACTCCGGCCGCCTGGCCGCTCACCACCGTGGTGGACGTGCGCTGCCATCCGCCCGAGGCGGCCGAGCTGCCGGCCGAGCTCGTGCTGCATCTCGGCACCGCGGCGGTGCCGGTACGCGTCCGCCCGCTGGGTGACGAGATCGCCCGACTGAGGCTGCACCGCCCGCTGCCGCTGGAGCCGGGTGATCGGCTGGTGCTGCGCGATCCCGGGCGGCACGCGGTCGCCGCCGGAGCGGTGGTGCTCGACGCCGATCCCCCGGAGTTCCGCCGTCGGGGGGCGGCCGCCGCCCGGGCCGACTGGCTCGCCCAGGCCGAGAGCAGCGACCCGGCCGCCGCCCTCGCCGAGCAGGTCCGCCGTCGGGGTGCCGCCCGGCGCTCCGAGCTGGTGGCGCTCGGCATCCCGGTCGGCGACGTCTCGCAGGTGCAGGTCGTGGGCGACTGGCTGGTCGATCCCGCCGCATGGCAGTCGTGGCAGGACCAGCTGCGGGCCGCGGTCGACGAGCGAGCGGCGGCTCGTCCGCTGGACCCCCGGCTCAGCGTGGAGGACGCCCGCCGCCGGGTCGGCGTCCCGGACCGGGAGCTGCTCCGGGCGCTGAGTGCCGCGGCCGGCCTGGCGTACGCGGACGGGCGGATCGGTCGCCCCGACAGCGAGTCGGCGTCGCTGGGCGCAGCCGAGACGGGGCTGGCCGAGCTCGAGCGACATCTAGCCGAGCAGCCGTTCGCCGCCCCCGAGAAGCCCGAGCTGGACCGTTGGGGGCTCGGCGTGCCGGAGCTGGCGGCGGCTGAACGCACCGGGCGGGTGGTCCGGCTCGCTCCCGACGTCGTACTCCTGCCGACCGGTCCGGCGCGAGCCATGCGGGTCCTCGCGGCGCTGCCGCAGCCCTTCACCACCAGCGAGGCCCGGCAGGCGCTGGCTACGACGCGCCGGGTGGCCGTCCCGCTCCTGGAGCACCTGGACCGGCGCGGCTGGACCGTCCGGTTGGACGGGGGTCATCGTCGGGTCCGGACGGCGGGCGAGCGATGATCGAGCTCGTGGACCACCTGGGCCGTCACCCGCTGTCGTTCGGCACCGGCGATCTCGGCAACCATTTCCGCGAGATGTCGGACGAGATGGCCTGGTCCATCCTCGAAGCCGCCTGGGACGGCGGGATCCGCAGCTACGACACCGCCCCGCACTACGGCCTCGGCCTGGCCGAGCGGCGGCTCGGGGAGTTCCTGCAGACCAAGCCGCGGGACTCCTACGTCCTCTCCACCAAGGCCGGTCGGCTGCTCCGGCCGAACCCCGGCGGCGAGGACCGGCAGGACGACGAGCACTTCGCCGTGCCGGCGACGACCCGCCGGGTCTGGGACCCCACCCCGGCGGGCGTACGGGCCAGCCTCGAGGAGTCCCTGGAACGGCTCGGCCTGGACCGGGTCGACATCCTCTACGTGCACGATCCGCAGAACTACGACCTCGAGCAGGGGATCGCGGTCGGCCTGCCGGCCTGTGCCGAGCTCCGCGACGAGGGCCTGGTCGACGCGGTCGGCGTCGGGTCCGGCTCGCTGCCGGCGCTGGAGGCCGCCGCCCGCACCGGCATCCCCGACCTGCTGATGGCCGCCGGCCGGTACACCCTGCTGGAGCAGCCGCTCGCCGCCGAGGTGATCCCGGAGTGCCGTCGGCACGGCATCGGCATCGCCTGCGCGTCGGTGTTCAACTCCGGGCTGCTGGCGAGCGATTCGGTGCCGACGGAGGCCTACTACGACTACGCGCCGGCGCCGCCGGAGATGATCGCCCGCGCCCAGCGGCTGGCAGCGGTCTGTGCCGACCACGGCGTACATCTGCCCACGGCGGCGCTGCACTTCCCGCTGCGGGAGCCGCTGGTCCGTACCGTCGTCACCAGCGCCATGCAGCCCGACCAGATCGGTGCGACCATCGCCCGGATGGCGGAGCCGGTGCCCGACGAGCTCTGGGCGCACCTGGCCGCTGAGGGGCTGATCCCGTGAAAGCAAGGAAGCGCCGGCCGATGGCCGACGCTTCGCAAGATTTGAGCGAGTGACTCAGATGGGACGAACGTTGTCCGCCTGCGCGCCCTTCGGGCCCTGCGTGGTCTCGAACTCCACCCGCTGTCCTTCATCGAGCGACCGGTAGCCGCTCGAGGCGATCGCGCTGTAGTGCACGAACACGTCGGCTCCGCCACCATCGACCTCGATGAAGCCGAAGCCCTTCTCGCCGTTGAACCACTTGACGGTTCCTTGTGCCATGAAAACTCTCCTCTGACGTCGACGTCGCACCTCGCGACTCCTCGACTGCTGTCGGACGCCGGCCTAGCCTCCGCCCACGCAATTTCCCAGGGGCGTAGCACTTACCACGGCTCAAGAACTGCAACAGCCCGACAAGTATCTCACGCATCCGAGCCAGCAGGTGAATCGGGAGTCGTGCGGATGTGGTGTGTCGGGCCGGGTCCGGGGTCAGCACGACCCCGCGGCGGCCTCAACGTAGCGCTGCCCGCGGGCATACTGGCCCAGGAAGGCGCGGCCGGGTGCCGCGCCGACGTGGAGGACCCGTGAACGCCGTCGTGTCCCTGGCCCGTCAGTTCGTCGTGCGGCGGTCCCTGATCGCCTGGCACGCCCACCGCAGCCGCGACCCGTTGGCTCGGCTGAGTCTCGGCGAGGGCCGCCGCGATCCCTACGCCATCTACGCCGAGGTCCGTCGTCAGGGCGACGTAGTGCCCACGCCGCTGGTCGGCTTCCAGACCGCCACCCACCGTGTGTGCCGCCAGGTGCTCCGGGACCGCCGGTTCGGCGTACGCGCAGAGGGGGCGGCGCTGAACCGCGGGAACGGCGAGATGTCGCTGCTGGAGCTCGACCCACCGGACCACACCCGACTGCGCCGGCTGGTGGCGCCCGCCTTCACCCCGCACGCCATCACCGGATATCGACCGCGAATCGAGCAGGTGATCGACGACCTCCTCGACGCGGTTCCCGCCGAAGGCCCGTGGGACCTCGTTGCCGGCCTGGCCGCACCGCTGCCCATCGCGGTGATCACCGACCTGCTCGGAGTGCCCGACGCCAGCAGCGCCGACTTCGCCCGTTACGGCGCCACGATCGGCAGCGCCCTCACCGGACCGCAGTCGGTCGGACACGTGGTCCGGCTGATCGAGGCCGACAGGCAGCTCAAGCGAGTGCTGTCCGAGGTGTTCGAGCACCGCCGCCGCGAGCCCGGCGACGACATCGTCAGCCAGCTGCTCGCCAAGGAGGGGGATCAACTGACCACCCAGGAGCTGGTTCCGCTGTGCCGGCTGTTGCTGCTGGCCGGGTTCGAGACCACCGTGAACCTGATCGGCAACGCCGTGCTCGCCCTGCTCGATCGGCCGGACCAGTGGCGGGCCCTGGTCGACGATCCCTCGCTCGCGGCCGCCGCCATCGAGGAGACCCTGCGCTGGGACCCGCCGGTGCAGCGCACGATCCGCGCCGCCACGACCGAGATCGAGCTGGCCGGCACGACGATGCGGAGAGGGTCGATGGTGGTGCTCTACCTGGCCGGGGCCAACCGCGACCCCGACGCCTACGACGACCCCGACCGATTCGACCTGTTCCGAACCGGCGGCGCTGAGCATCTGGCCTTCTCCGCCGGCATCCACTACTGCCTCGGGGCTCCGCTGGCCCGGCTGGAGGCGACCGTGGCCCTGGAGCGGTTGGTGCAGCGCTTCCCTGGGCTCGAGCGCGCCGGCCGGCTGCGGCGACGCAACGGCACGGTCATCCGCGGCCCGGCGGAGCTGGTGGTCGGGCAGTCATCCATCGCGCTGCGCGCCGCGTGACCCATGAGGTGCCCTTCGACAGGCTCAGGGCGCATTCACCAGAAGTCCGCTGCGATAGGCGAACACCACCGCCTGGGCCCGGTCGTGGGCGTCGATCTTGGCCAGGACGCGCTTGACGTGGGTCTTGGCGGTCGACTCGGCGATCACCAGCAGGTCGGCGATCTCGGCGTTCGACCGGCCCTGGGCGACCAGGAGCAGCACCTGCCGTTCGCGTTCGGTGAGGCGTTCCAGCCGCTGCCGCGCCTCGGGCGGCGGTGCCGGAGCCGCCGAGGTATCCGCAGCCAGGAACCGGGAGATCAGACCGCGGGTGACGGACGGGTCGAGGAGCGCATCGCCGGCCGCCACGGTCCGTACGGCGTCGAGCAGGCGTTCCGGTGAGGTGCGCTTGAGCAGGAAGCCGCTCGCCCCCGCCCGCAGCGCGCCGTACACGTAGTCCTCGTCGTGGAAGGTGGTCAGGATCAGGATCCGGGTGGTCGGCTGGGCGGCCACCAGCCGCCGGGTCGCCTCGATCCCGTCGATCCCCGGCATCCGGACGTCCATCAGCACCACGTCCGGGACGTGCTGCCGGCACAGCCGGACCGCCTCGATCCCGTCGGCCGCTTCGGCCACCACCTCCAGGTCGGCGGCGGTACGGAGGATGACGGCGAGCCCCGCCCGCAGCAGCCGGTCGTCGTCGGCGATCAGGATCCGGGTGGTCATGGCACCGGAAGAACGGCGCGCAGCCGGAAGCCGCCGGTGTCGGAGTTGCCGTGCTGGAGGACTCCGCCACCCAGCGATACCCGTTCCGCGATGCCGACCAGACCCCGGCCCTGGCCGTCGGTGTCCCGCACGCCGGGACCGGTGTCGGACACCTCGACGA
>DASQVF010000145.1:0-2993 GCA_035640915.1 Propionibacteriaceae bacterium | reverse complement strand
TGGCCGCCGACTCCCGGACGAGCTCGTCGGCCACCAGCCGGGCCAGCGTCCGGTACAACGTCCCGGGACCCAGCTGCGCGCGGCCCTCACTGAGCTTCTCCACGAACCCCATGACCGCGTACCCGTGACTGTGTCCGGAGGCCAGGGCCAGCAGCACCTGGAAGCCCGCCGAGGTCACGGCCGGGGAGCCACTTGCCGCAGTCACGGGGGAAGGATACAGTCCCGAATAGATATAACCACTCTGAATATATCTAAGATGGATAGTAGGAGGAACAGTGATCAATCGGGTGAGCAAGGTGATCGTTCCGGTCGCAGACCAGCAGTCGGCGCTCGACTTCTGGACCGACGGCATGAGCTTCGAGGTCGTTCGCGACGACCGGTACGGCGATGAGCGCTGGATCGAGGTCAAGCCGCCCGAACAGGACCTGCTGCTGGTCCTGAGCCCGCGGCGACCCGACGAGCCGCGGCGCTCGGCGCCGGATCGGCAGCCGCACTCGGACCTGTTCTTCGACTGTGCCGACATCGAGCAGACCTACGCCGAGCTGAGTGCGCGCGGTGTCCGGTTCCCGCTGCCGCCCAGCCGCCAGCACTTCGGTTGGTGGGCGTTGTTCGAGGACAACGAGGGCACTCGGTACGCCCTGGGTCAGTGGGGTGATGGTCAGGGGAGTGCGTCGTGACGCAGCAACACCTTGACCGAGCTCAGTCCCGGATCGAGCGGCCCTCCGCCCGGCGGTGGTCATGCCCGGAGTGCTGATCGCCATCGTGCTGACGTTCTTCGTCGTCCGGATCGTCACCGACGTACCGTTCCTGGTCTCGGGCACCGAACCGGAGCCGGAGGACTTCGAGAGCCGGTACGTCGCACACCCCTGGCTGACCTACCTGCACATGACGCTCGGAGCCGTCTACGTGCTCGGCGCGCCGCTCCAGTTCTCCGAGCGCTTCCGCACGCGGCACTACACCTTCCACCGCCGGCTGGGCCGGTCATGGGGTTGCTCGACTTCCACGACAGCTTCGCCGCGGCGTTCTGGGTCGCCTTCACCGTGCACGTCCTCGCCGGGGAGTGGTACGTCCGCACCAGCCCGGCCAAGACCGGGTAGACCCACTGTGACGGTGCAGGTATGCGGTCACGCTTTGACGGGCGCCACCGGCAGCTCGCGCAGCGGGCGGAACGGGCTGAGCAGGATCGCCAGCGAGCTCAGCGTGTGCACGGCGGCCATGGTCGCGATGGTGCCGCGGATGCCGATGACGGTCCCGAGCCAGCCGGCGGTCAGCCCGGCCAGTGGCATGGCGCTGTAGGCGACGACCTGGCTGGTGGTGACAACCCGGGCGAGCAGGTCGGCCGGGACGTAGCGCTGGCGCCAGGCGCTGCGGACGACGTTGCCCGCCACGACGAAGACACCGACCGCGAACAGGCCGAGCGGCACCATACCGGTACGCCAACCGGGCTCACCCAGCGCGACCAGCAGGGCCGGTGGCCCACCGAGGGCCATGGTCAGCGTCGCGGCCCGGCCGGAGCCCAGCCAGTGGGACGCGTGCGGGGCGAGCCCCGCTCCGACCAGCCCGCCGGCGCTGCCCACGGCGAGCACGACGCCGACGGCGGTCGGCGACAGGCCGAGGTCGCGCACCAGGTGCAGGACCAGCACCGCGGTGTAGCCGATCAGGCCGAAGTTGGAGATCCCGCCGATCACGACCGACCAGCGCAGGTACCGGTCCTGTCGCAGGAAGTCGACGCCGGCGCGGATCTGCCGACCGAGCGTCTCCACCGGCTTTCGGCTCGGTGGGGCGTACGTCGGCCGGATCCGGGCCAGGCACACCGCGGAGACCAGGAAGGTGATGGCATCCACGACCAGCCCGGTCGCGGCCGAGACAACCTGAGCCAGCAGGCCGCCCAGACCGGGCCCGGCGACCTGCATCGCGGAATCGGTACCGATCAGGCGGGCGTTGGCGTCCTCGAGCCGGTCGGCGGGGACGATGGAGGTGAGGAAGACGGGATAGGCCGCCCGGAAGAAGACCGTCGCCGTGCCGACCAGCAGGGCGACCGTGAGGAGCTGGGGCAGGCTGAGCCGGCCGAGTGCGAAGGTTGTCGGCACGCTGAGCAAGGCCGCCGCCGCGGCGAGGTCGGCGACGATCATCACCCGTTGCGCCGGCAGCCGGTCCACCCAGGCGCCGGCGGGAAGGCCGACGACCAGCCAGGGCAGCCAGGTGGCTGCCGCCAGCGCGCCCATCCAACCGGGCCCGGCGCCGAGCGTGACCACGGCCAGCAGCGGCAGCAGCACCGACGTGGTGGCCGTGCCGAGCAGGCTGACGCTCTCGCCGAGCCAGAGCCGGGCGAAGCCGCGGTTGGTGCGCAGGGCGAGCGATGCGGACGGTACAGCCGGCGGAGTCGCGGTGGCGGTCATGGCTGGGCCGGGAACGCGCGGGCGAAGAGCAGGATCGGCTCGCGGTCCCGGCCGTCGTCCGGGGCCTCCCGCTCGCTCCAGCGCTCGATCAGGGCTATCAGCTCCTGACCCAGGGCCCGCAGCTCTTCGGGAGTGAGCCGCAGCCAGGCCTGCGTGGCGAAGGCCGCGTCGATCCACTCACCCGCGGCCTCGTGGTTGTCCTGCCAGGCCCGGGCCCGCTCGAACTGGCGGACCAGCTGCAGGTTCTCCGCGGCCAGGGCCGCCGCCACAGCGGGCTGGTCGTCGGCGAACTCCGACCGCGACCAGCGGCGACTCGGGGCGGACAGCCGCCACCAGCGCTCACGCCGATCCCGGGCCAACTCCGGCGCCTCCTCGACCAGGTTGGCTTCGGCGAGCACCTTCAGGTGATGACTGACACTGCCCACCGCCTGCCCGGTGCGCTGGGCGAGCGCGGAGGCGGTCGAGGGCCCGTCCACCCGAAGGGCGTCGAGCATCCTGGACCGGAATGGGTTGGCCAGCGCGGCCAAGGCTCTGGCCTCGGTCAGGTGCTGGACTCGGCGTTGCGGCATGAGAGCCACCGTAGTTCTACAAGAA
>DASQVF010000144.1:0-4087 GCA_035640915.1 Propionibacteriaceae bacterium | reverse complement strand
TCGGCCGGGTCCACACACGAGGGCACCTCACAGGGCCCGTCGACGTCCGGCATGTCGGTGACGAAGTTCCGGCTCAGCCGCTCGTTGAAGTTCGGGGCGATGTCCGGGTGGCTACCGTCGATCCCGGTGTCGATGACGCCGACGCGGACCCCGCGGCCCTGGTTCAGCGCGTACGAGCCGGTCGGGGTGGCGCCGATCATCCGCATGTCCCACTGCAGGTTGGCGAGAGGCTCGGGGGCGATCGCCCTGGCCGGCGCCTTGCTCGCCGGCGCGTCGGCCAGCCCGGCCTTCGCGTCCAGGCCCTTGGCCTCCTTGGTCAGCCGCTCGATCTCGCTGGCGTCGGGTCGACGCAGCTGTGGCGACCGGCCGACCACCCGCTCGGCGGCCGCTCCTTCGACCGCACCGCCCTTGACCACGTCGGCCTTGAAGGCGGTGTTGCGGCTGGTCACGTAGGCGTATCCGACCTTGCGGTTGACCTCGGTGACCGTTCCGCCGGCCTGCTTGATGGCTCGGTCGGCGGCGGCGTCGGGCGCGCTGCCCTTGAACAACACCAGGTACTTCTGCTCAGCCCCGGTCTTGCCCGGCTCGGCGCTGGCGATAGGTGCGAGGGCCGTGACCGCCGCAGTACTGAAAGCAGCCGCAACGGCCAGCGCGATGCTGCCTCGTTTGCGGATACGGAAAGATGGCATGGGTGATCTCCCCCTGACGGGGCCGACCTGAGGCCGGCGAGGAACGTGAGACGCAGCGGTGATCAACCTAGGCCCGCAGTCGGGCGGCTGGCAACTACCTGGTAACGATAATGTCGCGTGTCATCGGCCCAGCGCCGCAAACAGGTCGGTCACGGTCTGACACTCGGCGATCATCTGGCCCACCTGCTCCCGCGTCCCCCGCAACGGGTCGAGCAGCGGGATCCGCTGCAGCGCGGGGCGGTCCGGTACGTCGAAGATCACCGAATCCCAGGAAGCCGCGACCACGCTGGCGCCGAACTTCTCCATCACCTTGCCGCGGAAGTACGCCCGGGTGTCCTCCGGCGGTGAGGTCCGGGCGCGCTCGATCTCGTCGTCGGTGACCAGCCGGCGCATCTTGCCCTTGGCGACCAACGCCCGGTGGAGGCTGCGCCGAGGGTCCACGTCGGCGTACTGCAGGTCGATCAGGGCCAGCTTGGGCGCCGCCCAGCTGAGTCCGTCGCGCTGTCGGTAGGACTCCATCAGCTTGAGCTTGGCGACCCAGTCCAGCTGGTCGGCCAGGCTGAAGATGTCACTGCGCAACCCGTCGAGGCAGTCCTGCCAGCGGGTGAACAGGTCCTTCGCCTCGATCCGGGCCGCCTCGGTGAGGTCGCCGGCCACCCGCTCGTAGTGCTGCCGGCACGCGTCGAGGTAGGCCTCCTGAACGTCCACGGGCGAGAAGGACCGGCCGTCCGCGAGCTGGATCGGCTCCGCACAGCTGAGGTCGTGGCTGACCGCGCGCATCGCGCTCACCGGCGTGTCCAGCCGCAGCTCGCTGCCCAGCTCGCCGGCCTCGATGACCCGGAGCACCCAGGCGGCCGACCCCACCTTGAGATAGGTGGCGATCTCGGACAGGTTCGCGTCCCCGGTGATCACGTGCAGCCGCCGGTGCCGGCTGGCGTCGGCGTGGGGCTCGTCCCGGGTGTTGATGATGGGGCGGTTCAGGGTCGTCTCCAGGCCGACCTCGGCCTCGAAGAAGTCCGCGCGCTGGCTGATCTGGAACCCGGGCTGCTGGCTGGCCTGGCCGATCCCGACCCGGCCGGCGCCGATGATCACCTGGCGGGTGACCAGGTAGGCGGTGAACTGGGTGACCACCCGGTCGAACGGCGTGCTCCGCTGCAGCAGGTAGTTCTCGTGGGTGCCGTAGGAGGCGCCCTTGCCGTCGGTGTTGTTCTTGTACAGCCGCACCGAGCGGCCGAGGGACTGGGTGGCCCGCTGCGCCGCGATGGCCATCACCGCGTCGCCCGCCTTGTCGTAGCGCACCGCGTCCAGCGCCGAGGTGACCTCCGGTCCCGAGTACTCGGGATGGGCGTGGTCGACGTAGAGCCGGGCCCCGTTGGTCAGGATGACGTTGGCCATGCCCAGGTCGCTGTCGGTCAGCTGGTCGGGATGGGCGGCGGCCCGGGAGATCTCGTAGCCGCGGATGTCCCGCAGCGGGGTCTCGGTCTCGTAGTCCCAGCCGGCCGGCTGCCCGGCCACCGAGTTCCCGTACGCCTTGACCACGTGGTTGGACAGCTGCATGGGATGCAGGTCGTCGTCGACGTAGCCCGCGCTCAGCGCCCCGGCCAGCGCGGGCGAGCCGGGAGCGAGGGCGCTGATCCCGTACTCGGTCTCGATCCCGAACACATGGGTCGCTCGGCGGGGCGACACGACCTCGGTCTCCGGGGTCGGGGTCGGCTCGGCGCTCGTCGACATGCTCTTCAGCGTAATCTGGCCGCCGTGCGGGCCTGGCTGGCGAGCGTGGCGGACGGCGCGGCGATCCTGGTCTTCGCCGCGGTCGGCCGGCTCAGCCATGCCGAGGGCGTGACGCCGCTCGGGGTGCTCGAGGTGGCCTGGCCCTTCCTCGCCGGCGGCGCGGTGGGGACCCTGGCCGGCCGGACCTGGCGCCGGCCCGGGTCGCTGCCGTCCGGGGCGGCGGTGTGGGCCGGGACGCTGGTCGGCGGCATGCTGCTCCGGGCGCTCAGCGGCGGCGGCGTCCAGGTCTCGTTCGTGATGGTGGCCGCCGTGGCGCTGGCGGTGCTGCTGCTGGGCTGGCGCGGTGGGTACGGACTAGTCCTTCGACAGGCTCAGGACACATCTGCGCGCTGAGCCTGTCGAAGCGCCGGACGCGGGGCCCTTCGACAGGCTCAGGGCGCATGGGCCTACAGGTACTGGCCGGTGTTGGTCACCGTGTCGATGGACCGGCCCGGCTGGGTGCCCTGCTTGGAGCTGATCAGGGTCCGGATGAAGACGATCCGCTCGCCCTTCTTGCCCGAGATCTTGGCCCAGTCGTCCGGGTTGGTGGTGTTCGGCAGGTCCTCGTTCTCGGCGAACTCGTCCAGGCAGGCCTGCAGCAGGTGCCCTATCCGCAGGCCCCGGTTGCCGGTGTCCAGCAGGTCCTTGATCGCCATCTTCTTGGCCCGGTCCACGATGTTCTGGATCATCGCGCCGGAGTTGAAGTCCTTGAAGTAGAGGACCTCCTTGTCGCCGCCGGCGTAGGTGACCTCGAGGAACTGGTTCTCCTCGGACTCCTCGTACATCCGCAGCACGGTGCGGTCGATCATCCCCTGCACGCAGGCCCGGCGGTCCTGGTCGAACTCGGCCAGGTCCTCCCGGTGCAGCGGCAGCGTCGGCGTCAGGTACTTGCTGAAGATCTCCCGGGCCGCCTCGGCGTCCGGCCGCTCGATCTTGATCTTGACGTCCAGCCGGCCGGGCCGCAGGATCGCCGGGTCGATCATGTCCTCGCGGTTCGAGGCGCCGATGATGATGACGTTGTCCAGGCCCTCGACGCCGTCGATCTCGCTCAGCAGCTGGGGCACGATGGTGTTCTCCACGTCGGAGCTGACGCCCGACCCGCGGGTGCGGAACAGCGAGTCCATCTCGTCGAAGAACACGATCACCGGCATGCCGTCGCTGGCCTTGTCGCGGGCGCGCTGGAAGACCAGGCGGATGTGCCGCTCGGTCTCGCCGACGTACTTGTTCAGCAGCTCGGGGCCCTTGATGTTGAGGAAGAAGCTGCGCCCCTCCTCCCCCGTCCGCTCGGTCACCTTCTTGGCCAGCGAGTTGGCCACGGCCTTGGCGATCAGCGTCTTGCCGCAGCCGGGCGGGCCGTAGAGCAGGATGCCCTTCGGCGCCTTCAGCTCGTGCTCGTCGAACAGGTCCTTGTGCAGGAACGGCAGCTCGACGGCGTCCCGGATGGCCTCGATCTGGCTGCCCAGGCCGCCGATCACCGAGTAGTCGATGTCCGGCTCCTCCTCCAGCACCAGCTCCTCGACGTCCAGCTTGGGGATCCGCTCGTACGCGAAGTGCACCCGGCGGTCGATCAGCAGGGAGTCCCCGGAGCGCAGGCTCTGCTCCTTGAGCCGGTGGGCCAGCCGGACCAC
>DASQVF010000143.1:0-6232 GCA_035640915.1 Propionibacteriaceae bacterium | reverse complement strand
GCCGCTCCAGGTCGCCGGAGGCGTCCGCCGGTCCGAGCACCTTGGTCAGTGCGACGACCACGTCGTGCGCGGTGGTGATCGCGCCGGCCCGCTGCCGCGGCGGGTCGCCGAGCACCCGGTCGCAGACCGCGTCCAGGGCCGGTGACACCCCGGCGCGGACCTGCCGCGGGGTCGCCCAGCGGCGGCCCAGCACGGGCGCGTCCGGCAGGCCGTACGCCGGTCCGCCCGGCCAGCGGGCGACCAGGCAGGCGTACAGCAGCCGGCCCAGGTCGGTGACGTCGACGAGCTCCGGGGTGTCGGCGCCGTGCACGACCGCTGCGGCGGCCGGGCGCAGCGCGGCCTCGATCAGCAGCCCGACGATCTTGATGTTGCCGTTCGGGGTGATGATCACCGTGTCCGGACTGATCCGCTGGTGGTACAGCCCGAGGCTGTGCACCCCGGCCAGCGCATCGGCGACCTCACGGATCACCCAGGCCGCCTCCAGCGCCGACAGCGGGGCCTGGCTGAGCACCAGCTCCAAGGACTGACCGGTGGCGTACTCGCAGACGATGTAGGAGCCGAGCTCCGGATCGGTGGAGTGCACCGCGTCCAGCACCCTCAGGAACCGGGAGTCGGTGGCCACCGAGGCCCGCCGGGCGGCGGCCAGCAGGGCGTCGGCGTCGGCGTCGCCCGGGCTGAGCACGTGAACCAGCACCGAGCGGGAGAGCACCTGGTCGAAGGCCCGCCAGGTGACGGTGGGCCGGGTCTCGTCGAGCAGCTCCTCGAGTCGGTACCGCGCGGCCAGCACGGTGCCCGCCGGCAGCGACGCGGCCTTGCGCGCGTCGGCGGGCGGCTCGGTCACAGCCTGGGGCACGGTGTCGGCGTCCTCGCTCGGGGGAGGCGCTGGTTCTGCTGCCTCGATGCTGCCATGCGGCGGCCCGATTGCCGTGTCCGAATCGCCGGGATCGTCCAGATCGTCTTCCGGCGGCCGTGGCGCTGGAGGCCGGTCTCTGTCGCCCCGGCGCAGCAGGGTGCTGACGATCTGGGCCACCTCGGTGATCCGTAGCAGCCGGGCGGCGACCAGGAACAGGCCGACCGCGACCACCCCGGCCAGGGCCAGCGACACGGCGAGCGCGAGCTGGGACGTCCAGCGGGCGGTGACCGCCCAGCAGATCAACCAGCCGACCGCAGCGGCCGGGGCGACCGCGACGAGCAGGCGTACGCAGTGCCGGACCAACACCTCCCCGTCCAGGTCGGGGAGCCGCCGGCGCAGCACCCGGAACGAGACCTGGACTCCGACCAGGTAGGCGACGGAGTACGCCGCGGCCAGTCCGGTCGCGACCAGGTCCGCCCGGTCCAGCAGCAGCACACTGGCCACGGCCAGGACCACGTTCACCGTGGCGATGAAGATCTGCAGGAAGAACGTGGTCCGGTTGTCCTCCAGCGCGTAGAAGGCGCGCAGGCAGATGTACTGGATGGTGAACGGCACCAGACCGACGGCCATGGCCATCAGCGCCATGCCGACGAACGAGGCGTCCCGAGCGCCGGCGCCGAAGCCGAAGGCCAGGTGGGCCAGCGGGAGCCCGAGCACGCAGAAGGCCACCGCGGCCGGTAGCAGCACTGTCACCGCCAGCCGGGCGGTGCGCATCGTCTCCTCGGCCACCCCGGCCCGGTCGCCGGCAGCGGCCAGCCGGGAGGCGGCGGGCAGCATCGCGGTGGCCAGCGACACCGTGATCAGCGAGTGCGGGAGGATCCAGACGGTGTGGGCGTTCGAGTAGGCAAGCAGGCCGGCGCCGTGCCCGCCCGCGGTGGCCTCGGTCGCCAGCCGGGAGACCACGACGAATGCGGCCTGGTTGACCAGCACGAACCCGAGCGTCCACTTGGCCAGTTGGAACGTCTTGGCCAAGCCGGTATGCCGGAAGTCCCAGCGGGGCCGGAACCGGTAGCCCACCGAGCGCAGGAACGGCACCAGCAGCGCGGCCTGGACGACGATCCCCAGGGTCGAGCCGAGACCGAGCAGCAGCACCTGGCCGTTGGTGAACGCCGCGCTGGTGTCGGTCTGGGCGAACACCGCCCAGAAGACCAGCAGGACCGCGATGGAAACGACGTTGTTGGCGATCGGCGACCACATCATCGGGCCGAAGCGGTCGCGGGCGTTCAGCACCTGGCCGGCCAGCACGTGTACGCCGTAGAAGAAGACCTGGGGCATTGTGTAGTAGGCGAGCAGCACCATCGAGGAGTACTGCGCCGACAGCCCCGGCGCCTTCCACGCCTCGGCCGAGTAGAGCCAGATGATCATCGGCACCAGCAGGGTCAGCAGGGCGGTGATCGTGGCCAGCACCAGCAGCCCGGCGGTCATGATCCGGTTGGTGTAGGCCTCGCCGCCGTCCGGGTCGGACTTGATCGCCCGGACGATCTGCGGCACCAGGACGGTGTTCAGGACGCCGCCGGCCAGCAGGATGTACATGCTGTTGGGGACGGTGTTGGCGATGGTGAACATCTCGGCCTGCCGGGTGCCGTTGCCGAACAGGAACACCAGCAGCATCAGCCGGAAGAAGCCCATCAACCGGGACAGCGCCGTGCCCGCGGCCATCACCGCGCTGGCCGAGATCAGTCGGCTGGATGCGCCGGCCGCCCGCGTACCCGCGCCCTCGGAGTTCGCCTCTGCGCCGGAAGCCCGTCGAGGGCCCGGTCGGCCCGGGTCGACGGGCTCCGGCTCGCCAGCGGGTTCGCGACCGGACTGGGTGGTCGTCTCAGCCATCGCCTCGATCCGCGGGCGGCGTCGAGACCGGCAGCGGCGGTGGTCGGGTGCGAGTCCCGGCCAGCTCGACGACCTCCGGCGCGTCCGCCGGCGGGGCCGAGCTGAGGGCGGACGGCGGGGCCGAGGTGAGAACCGACGGCGGCTCGTTCGCCGCCGCGACCGCGGGCGCCCGAGCCCGCTCTCTGGCCACGGCCCGGATCCGCAGCGCGGTGCTGCCGACCAGCACCAGCCCCGCGCCGAGGGCGATCACCCAACCTGTGGTCCCGTTCTGGGTGACCTGCACCTCCAGCTGGATCGGGGTGCCCACCGGACGCTCGGTCACGGTGAACAGCTCGGCCGTCACGGGGACGATGCCGTTGGCCTTCGCGGTCACCTCCGCGTTGACGGTCACGCTGTCCTTGGCCCGGATCCGGGGCAGGTCGATCGGTTTGATGGTCAGTCGGCGGTTGTTGTCGGAGGCGAAGACCAGCCGGGCCCGGACGGCGTTGTCGTCCGGGTCGGGGCCGGCCGGCAGCGTGTTGCGCACCGTGATCGGGAACACCACGCCTTCCTGGTCGATGGTGCTGACCTTCGGCAGGCTGTAGATCTGTACCCCGTCGGCCACCAGCGCGTCGATCGCCGCCTGCTGCGGCTGGAGGAAGGCCTGGCGGGCCCGGTTCTGCTCCCGCCAGGCGCCGCTGGCCGCTCGGGCCACCGCGGCGCTGGCGTTCGCCTCGGCCTGGTCGCCGTCGACCAGCAGGTCGGTGAAGGTGCGGTGGGCGGCGGTGAACCGGCGCAGACTGCTCAGCTGGTTCTTGGTCAGCTCGTCCTCCCGGGCGGCACCGGGGTAGCGGTACTCCTGCGACCAGGCGGCCGGGCGCGACTGCAGCAGCGTGCTCAGCGGACCGGGGCTGAGCCAGGGGGCGTTGACCTCGGCGTTCGCGCGGCCGGCCTGGTTGGCCGTGGTGATCAGCCGGACGCGGCCGCGGGCGCTGCCGTCGGAAGCACCGGTGGCCTCGATCCAGGTCTCGGCCAGCAGCCGCTGCTGCAGCTGGACCGTGGTGTCCCGCGGGTCCGGGCCGGGGCCGCCGCCGGACACCGCGGAGCTGACGCTGATGATCGGGGCGGCGCCGGGTCCGGCGAGTAGCGGGCCGGGGCCGGCGGCGGAGCGATCGGACAGCACGATCGCCCTGGGTTTGAGCTCGGTCGCCGCGGCCACCGTCGCCTCGTCGGCCCGGCCGCCGGTGGGCAGCACCAGCAGCGGGAGGTTGCGGGTCAGCTCGACCCGGCGGGAGGCCGCGGCCGTGTCCCGGATCGCGGACTGCTGGCCGTCGTGGACCAGGGCCGCCAGGTCGGGCGAGCCGTAGAGCAGCCGGTAGCCGTCCCGCCGGCTCTGCAGTGCGGCGAAGCCGCTGAGCCAACGCGCAGCGTCGGCCGACCCGCTGCCGGCCGCGGTCGCGCCGTCACCGTCCAGCACCGAGTAGCCGTTGGCCATGGTCTGCAGGTCGTCGAGCAGCGCTGGGTCCACGGCGAAGCTCAGGGTGTCCGCGTCCGCGGCGGCGAGCAGCTTGCTCAGCCGGCCGTTCGGGGCCACCTCGCGGGCCAGGTGGTCGTCGGCGAGCACCCCGGGCCGGACCAACGACGGCCGGGAGGTGAAGGTGACCAGCGAGGTCATCCGCAGCTGCTCGGCCGGCGGGGTGTCCACCACGGGCACGAACACGCGGGCCCGGCCGACCGCGGGCGCCCGGTTGTTCTGCAGGACGTGGACACCCATCAGGTAGACCCCGTCGGTCGGAGACAGCTCGAGCTTCGCGACCGGGACCGTCAGACTGAAGTTGCGAGACTCACCGGGCTCGAGATAGGGGTCCGTCTCCTCGTACAGATTCTGGTAGTCGACGATCTCCCGGCTGCCGATCGGTTCGTTGGACGCCGACCCCAGGGCCTGGTCGAAGCCCTCCCGGTCGGTGATCGGCGCCTGGTTGCGCCAGAAGTAGGCCTGGGCCCGGAAGATCCGCTCGGTGGTGATGTTGGTCGCCGTGCCGGTGAGCGTGATGTCGCCGTCCCGGGTCGGCAGCGTCGGGTTGATCGACGTGAGAGTGATCCGGACCAGCGCGACCGGCTCCTCGGCGTACGCGGGGAAGGGGGCGACCGTGCTCGCCAGCAGCGCGGCGCCGAGGGCGATCAGGGTCAGGAGGGCCCGGACCGCTCTCCTGCCGCCCGTCCTCACCCACCAATCCTAAGTCGGTCGGGGCGCTCCACCGTGCTTCGCTCGGTGGGCGTCGGCAAGGTCGCGCTCACGACCGGGCGCGAGGCGACACGTAGAATCGTCCCTCGTGCCTGAGCTCAACACCGCCCCGGTCGTCGACCGGCTGGGGGCCCTGTTCGCCGAGCACGGGCACGAGCTGCACCTCGTCGGCGGCAGCGTGCGGGATGCGCTGCTCGGGCAGCTCGGCAACGACCTCGACTTCGCCACCTCAGCCCGGCCCGACGCGGTGGAGAAGCTGCTGCGGCGGTTCAGCCCGTCGGTGTGGACCATCGGCAAGGAGTTCGGGACCATCGGCTGCCGGGTCACCGACTCGGGTGCGACCTGGGTCATCGAGGTGACCACCTACCGTTCCGACGCGTACGCCAGCGCCAGCCGGAAGCCGACGGTGGTGTTCGGCGACACCCTCGACGGCGACCTGGTCCGCCGGGACTTCACCATCAACGCGATGGCGATCTCGCTGCCGGACAAGCGGTTTCACGATCCGTACGGAGGGCTGGGCGACCTGGCCCGCGGCGTGATCCGGACACCGGCGGCGCCGGAGATCTCGTTCAGCGACGACCCGCTGCGGATGATGCGGGCCGCCCGGTTCGCGGCCTCCCTGGACTTCTCCGTGGCACCGGAGGTGGTGGCGGCCATGAAGTCGATGGCTGACCGGATCTCCATCATCTCCGCCGAGCGGGTCCGGGACGAGCTGACCCGGCTGCTGCTGGCGGCCAGGCCCCGACGCGGGCTCGACCTGCTGGTGGCGACCGGGCTGGCCCAGCGGGTGCTGCCGGAGCTGCCGGCACTGCGCCTGGAGCGGGACGAGCACCACCGGCACAAGGACGTCTACCAGCACAGCCTGACCGTGCTCGAGCATTCGATCGAGCTGGAGTCCCGGCTGCCGGAGCGGACCGACGAGGACCTGCTGGTGCCGGCCCGTCCCGACCTGGTCGGCCGGCTCGCGGCGCTGCTGCACGACATCGGCAAGCCGGCGACGAGGAAGTTCGAGGCCGGCGGCAAGGTCTCGTTCCACCACCACGACGTGGTCGGGGCGAAGCTGGCGCGCAAGCGGCTGACCGCCCTGCGGTTCAGCAACGAGGTGGTCAAGGCCGTCTCCGGCCTGATCGCCCTGCACCTGCGGTTCCACGGTTACGGCGACCACCTCGGCGCGGAGGGCGAGTGGACCGACTCCGCGGTTCGCCGCTACGTCCGCGACGCCGGCGACCAGCTGGAGCGGCTGCACATCCTGACCCGGGCCGACTGCA
>DASQVF010000142.1:0-2473 GCA_035640915.1 Propionibacteriaceae bacterium | reverse complement strand
GGCGTCCTGCGAGCCCGGGTCGGTCTTGGAGAAGCAGATCAGGTTCGGGTTGTCCACGGAGTGGAAGCGCAGCGTGCGCAGCTGCTGCAGCGCCGGGTGGGCGCGGCGGATCTCGTTGAGCCGGCGCAGGTAGGGCACGAGGCTGCGCCCGGAGGACTCGGCGGCGACCCAGTCCCGCGGCCGCAGCTGGTACTTCTCGCTGTCGAGGTACTCCTCGCTGCCGGGGCGCACCGCGACGTGCTCGAAGAGCTCGTAGCCCGAGTAGACGCCCCACGTCGGGCTCATCATCGCCGCCAGGGCGGCGCGGATCCTGAACATCGGCGGGCCGCCGAGCTGCAGTGACGCGTGCAGGATGTCCGGGGTGTTCACGAAGAGGTTCGGCCGCATGTAGTGGCTGTTGGTGGCCAGCTCGCGGCCGTACTCCTCGAGTTCCTCGCGCCCCGTGCGCCACGTGAAGTACGTGTAGGACTGCGTGTACCCGATGCGGGCCAGCTGGTGCATCATCGCCGGCCGCGTGAACGCCTCGGCGAGGAAGAGCACGTCGGGGTCGGTCTCCTTGACCGTCCAGATCAGCCAGTGCCAGAAGTTCAGCGGCTTGGTGTGCGGGTTGTCGACGCGGAAGATGCGCACCCCGGCGTCGATCCAGACCCGGATGACCCGCAGGCACTCGGCGTAGAGGCCGTCGGGGTCGTTGTCGAAGTTGATCGGGTAGATGTCCTGGTACTTCTTCGGCGGGTTCTCCGCGTAGGCGATGGTCCCGTCGGGCTTGGTGGTGAACCACTCCGGGTGCTCCTTCACCCAGGGGTGGTCGGGCGCGGCCTGCAGCGCGAAGTCCAGCGCCACCTCCATGCCCAGCTCACGGGTGCGCTCGACGAAGGTGCGGAAGTCCTCCATCGTGCCCAGCTGCGGGTGGATGGCGTCGTGCCCGCCCTCGGCGCTGCCGATGGCCCACGGTGACCCCGGGTCGTCCGGCCCGACCTCGTGCGGATTGCCGCCGGGGTACTGCGGGGAGTTCGGGCCCTTGCGGTTGACCGTGCCGATCGGGTGGATCGGCGGCAGGTAGACGACGTCGAAGCCCATCTCGGCGATCGCGGGCAGCCGCTCGGCGGAGGTGGCGAAGGTGCCGTGGGTCGCCCGGCCGTCGACCACCGGGCCGGTGGAGCGGGGGAAGAACTCGTACCAGGAGCCGAACAGCGCCCGCGGGCGGTCGACCCACACCTCGTACTCCGGGCCCGGCGTGACCAGCTCGCGCACCGGGTGGTCGTGCAGGTAGCGCTGCAGCGCCTCGGCCAGCGCCGGGGCGACCCGGGCCGGCAGCTCGCGGGAGGTGTCGCGCAGGGCCGCAGCGGCCTCGGTCACCCGGTCCCGCCAGTCGTCGTCGGCCTCGGCGGCCACCCGGTCGAGCAGCCGGGCGCCCTCCTCCAGGTCGTTGGCGAGCTCCTCGGCGCCCTGGCCGGCCGCCATCTTCACCTCGACGGCGTGGTGCCAGGTCGACAACGGGTCGCTCCAGGCCTCCACCCGGTAGGTCCACCGGCCCTCGCGGTCGGGGACGACGCTGGTCAGCCAGCGGTCGGGCTGGTCGCCGAAGCGCTCCATCCGGTACAGCGGCCGCGCGGCGCCGTCCCCACCGGGCGGGGTCCAGACGACGTTCGCGGCGACGGCGTCGTGGCCCTCGCGGAAGACGGTCGCGGTGATCGGGAGGTGCTCGCCGACCACGGCGCGCGCGGAGAACGCGCCGCAGGACACGACGGGGGCGACATCGGTGATGCCGAGGCGGAGATCAGCGCGGCCAGTCATCCGGGCCACGCTATCGAGGGCGTGTCGGGTGAGCACATCGGCCGCCGAGGCGTGCCGCTCCTGCTGCGGGACGGGCGGGACGGACGGGCGACCGGGACGTCGGCTGGCCATGACTCATCCTGGCCCGTCGGGCGGTGCACCGCTCTGGCGGCCCCAGTGACCGTCGCTAGTCTCGGCCCGTGCGCGCACTCCGTCGGTTCACCGTCCGGGCATCGCTCCCCGAGGAGCTGCTGCCGCTGTCCCAGCTCGTCATCAACCTCCGGTGGTCGTGGCACGCCGAGACCCGTGACCTCTTCGAGGCGCTGGACCCCGAGCTGTGGCGGACCTGCAACGGCGACCCGGTGCAGGTGCTGGGCGAGGTCTCGGCCGAGCGGCTGGCCACCCTGGCGCGGGACCGGCGGTTCGTGCGCCGGCTGCAGGACGTCGTCGACGACCTGGAGGAGTACCTGTCGGCGCCGCACTGGTACCAGTCGCTGGGGGAGGACGCGCCGGCGACGGTCGCCTACTTCTCCGCGGAGTTCGGCATCACCGAGGTGCTGCCGCAGTACTCCGGCGGCCTGGGCATCCTCGCCGGCGACCACCTCAAGGCCGCCTCCGACCTCGGCGTCCCGCTGGTCGGTGTCGGGCTGCTGTACCGGGCCGGCTACTTCGAGCAGGGGCTGTCGGCCGACGGCTG
>DASQVF010000141.1:0-4414 GCA_035640915.1 Propionibacteriaceae bacterium | reverse complement strand
GAACGTCGCCAGGTACTCGGCGTACGCGGCCTGCTGTTCGGCCAGATGCGGGGTCTGCCCGGCGTACACCTGGCCAAAGGCGTCGACCAGCCGCGGTGGCGGCAGCCCGAGGCAGGCAGCGCGCAGGTTGGCGGCCAGGGTCGCCGCCTCGGAGTCGACCGCCGCGAAAAAGTCGTCGTCGGCCGCGCCGGTGCGGCTCAGGTAGGCCTTGACCCGCTCGATCGGGTCCTTCAGCCGCCAGTGCTCGAGCTCGTCGGCCAGCCGGTACTTGGTCGGGTCGTCGGAGGTGGTGTGGGCGCCCATCCGGTAGGTGTACGCCTCGATCAGGGTCGGCCCGTTGCCCGACCGGGCCCGCTCCATGGCGGCGGTGGTCACGGCGTGCACCGCCAGCACGTCGTTGCCGTCCACGCGTACGCCGGGAAAGCCGAAGCCGGCGGCGCGCCGGTAGAGCGGGATCCGCGACTGCCGCTCGATCGGCTCGGAGATCGCCCACTGGTTGTTCTGGCAGAAGAAGACGATCGGCGCGTTGTAGGAGCTGGCGAAGACGAACGCCTCGTTGACGTCGCCCTGGCTCGTCGCCCCGTCGCCGAAGTAGCCGAGCACGGCGGTGTCCCGGTCGGGGTTGCCGGTGCCGACGTCACCGTCCCGCTCCACACCCATGGCATAACCGGTGGCGTGCAGGGCCTGGGCCCCGATCACGATCGTGTACTGGTGGAAGCCGTGCTGCGCGGAGTCCCAGCCACCCAGGTCGACCCCGCGGTAGAGCGCCAGCAGCCGCAGCGGGTCGACGCTGCGGCACCAGGCCACGCCGTGCTCGCGGTAGGTGGGGAAGGCGTAGTCCTGGCTGAGCATCGCTCGGCCGGAGCCGATCTGCGCGGCCTCCTGGCCGAGGCAGGAGGGCCAGATGCCCAGCTCGCCCTGCCGCTGCAGGGCGATGGCCTCGGCGTCGATCCGGCGGGTCAGCACCATGTCGGTGAGGAAGCCCTTGATCTGCTCGTCATCGCCGGCGAACGCGTACTCCGGGTGCTCCTGCCGCTCACCTTCGGGAGTCAGCAGCTGGATGAGTTCTACGTCCCCGGCCGCGTCGTCGCTCACTCGCTGTGTCCTTTCCTACACCCCCGGTCGGGCCCCAACGTACCGCCTGCCCCGGATGGGCGAGAAAACAAGTTGCACGTCCTAGGAGGTTGCCGTCAAGGTTGTGGCGCCGTGCCCGGCCGGGTGCGGGTTGCTGCCAGCGAAGGGGGTGTGACGTGTCCACCACGGTCTTCGGGCTGTCTCCAGTCCGCTCCCTTCTCCAGTCAGGAACCCCACTCAGCTATGTCCGAGAGCACTACCTCCTCTTCTGATTTCCACTTCGACTTCGAACTTGTCGACGACGACCTCGGTCCCGGTCAGCGCTGGTCGACCTGGGACGACATCGGCATCACCGCGGGGCCCGAGCCGTGGCCCGACTGGGTGATCACCGAGAGCGCCGCCGTCGACACCGAGCTCGGCATCCTCAAGACCGGCAAGGAGGCCGACGTCTTCCTCCTGGAGCGGGCCACGGCCGACCGCTCCGTCGTCCTGGCGGCCAAGCGCTACCGCAGCACGCAGCACCGGCTGTTCCACCGCGACGCCGGCTACACCGAGGGCCGGTCGATGCGCAACAGCCGCGACCGCCGGGCCGCAGCCAAGGGGACCCGGCACGGGCGTACGGTCCAGGCCGGCCAGTGGGCGCTGGCCGAGTTCGGCTACCTCGCCGACCTGTGGTCGGCCGGCCTCCCGGTGCCCTATCCGGTGCAGTTGGACGACGTCGAGATCCTCATGGAGCTCATCACGCTGGCCGACGGCTCCGGTGCGCCGCGGCTGGCCCAGACCCGGCCGGACCGGGCGCTGCTGGAGACCTACTGGGAGCAGCTCACCGAGGCCATGCGGGCGATGGCGGCGCGAGGGCTGACCCACGGCGACCTGTCGGCGTTCAACCTGCTGGCCACCGAAGACCGGATCGTGCTCATCGACCTGCCCCAGGCGGTGGACATCGTCAGCAACCCGCAGGGCATGGACTATCTGGCCCGCGACTGCCGCAACGTAGCCGCCTGGTTTAGCGCTCGCGGCCTGGACGTCGACGGGGAGGAGCTGCTGGGCGACCTGGTCGCGTACGCGTGGTGACGGTGTGACCGACGGTGACCCAGAGGTCTTCCCGGGGAGGCCAGGGCCTTCGACAGGCTCAGGCCACAAGCTTGTCGAAGGGCCTTCGACAGGCTCAGGCCACCGTGCCCGCTCGCTTACGGGCCCGGTAGGCGGCCGCGTTCGTCCGGTTGCCGCAGGTGACGCTGCAGAACTGCCGGGAGGAGTTACGGGACAGGTCGACGTAGACGTCGTCACAGTCCTCCGCGCCGCACCGGCGCAGCCGGCTCAGCTCGTCCTCCCGGACCAGATCCAGGAACCCCATGGCCGCCTCCGCACCGATCCGGTGGGCCAGTGACGCCTCGGGCCGGGTCACGTGCAGGTGCCAGTCGTACTCGTCGTGCTTGCTGAGGTAGGGCGCCGCGTCGGCGTCGGCGAGCAGCGCGTTCACGGCCGCCGCGGCCTCGTCCCGGTCGGTCACCTGCCACAGGTCACGGAGCCGGCTGCGCAGCCGGCGGACCTCGGTCAGCTCCTCGGCGGTGCCCAGGCGTACGCCGGAGAAGGGGTACTCGCGCAGGAACGCCTCCAGCTCGGCGGGCGTCGTCAGCTGGTCGCCGTCGTCGGTCGTCGCGGTGTTGACCAGTGCGGCGGCCTCGATGAGGGCGATCTCTGTGTCATGAGTGAAAAGCATGTTGACTCCTGACGCCAGCGTAGACTAGCGTCATGAGTGTACTCGAATTTTGCCCCTGACAGGAGCAGTGACGATGGGTCTGGTCTTCGCCCTGATCTCGGCCGCGGCCTTCGGGCTGTCCGGGTCGCTGGCCCGTTCCCTGATCGACCTGGGCTGGTCCCCGGCCGCGGTGGTGGCGGTGCGGATCGGCGGCGCCTTCCTGGTGCTGCTGGTGCCGACCCTGGTCCTGCTGCGGCGGACGCGTCGCCCGACCGGCCGTCAGTCGGCCCGCGTGGTGGGCTACGGCGTGGCCGCAGTGGCCATGGCGCAGCTCTGCTTCTTCAGCGCGGTGCAGTACCTCTCGGTCGGAGTGGCCCTGCTGCTGGAGTACCTGGCCCCGGTGCTGCTGATCGGCTACCACTGGCTGCGCAACCGGCGTCGACCGGCGAACGCGGTCCTGGTCGGCGCGGCGATCGCCCTCGTCGGCCTGGTCTTCGTGCTGGACCTGCGGGACGGGCTCGCCCTCAACCCCATCGGTGTGCTGTGGGGGCTCGGCGCCGCGCTGGGCCTGGCCGCCTACTTTGTGCTCAGCGAGGACAACGGCGCCGACTCGGTGCACCCGTTGCTGCTGACCACCGGTGGCACCGGCGTCGGCGCCCTGGTCATCCTGGCCGTCGCCGCCACCGGGTTCCTGCCGATGAGCGCCCGCGTCGGCACCACGACGCTGGCCGGAACGGACGTGGCCTGGTGGTTGCCGCTCCTGCTGCTGGTCACGGTCAGCGCGGTGTTCGCCTACCTGACCGGCATCATCGCCGTCCGCCGCCTGGGCAGCTCGGTGGGGTCCTTCGTCTCCCTCTCCGAGGTGATCTTCGCCGTGATCTTCGCCGCCGTCCTGCTGGCTCAGCGGCCGTCGGGGATCCAGCTGCTCGGCGGCCTGGCGATCCTGGCCGGCATCGCGGTGGTGCAGCGAGGCGCGGCAGCTCGGAAACCGGCCGCAGCTGCCGGCTTCGCGCGACCCGAACTCGCCGTATCTGACCGATTCTCGCGATGAGGGCCGCCGACGTACGCGTCCCCGCCACGCCGGCCGCCGACGCGGCGCGGGAGGTCGCGGCCGAGTTCTGCTCGCCGGCCCTGCTCAACCACAGTGAGCGGTCGTACTACTTCGCGGTCGGCTTCGCCTCGGTCGCAGCCCTGGATTTCGATGCCGAGCTGCTCTACGTGTCGGCGCTGCTGCACGACCTCGGGCTGACCGAGGCGTTCGACAACCACCGGATCGCGTTCGAGACGGCGGGCGGATACGCCGCGTGGGTGCTCGCCGCCGGGGCCGGCTGGCCGGCCGACCGGCGGCGCCGGGCGGTCGAGGTCATCGAGCGGCACATGTGGCCGTCGGTCGACCCGGACCTCGACCCCGAGGGGCACCTGCTGGAGATCGCCACCGGACTGGACATCTCGGGGTCCCGGCCGGACGTGCTGCCGCGGGGCTTCCTGGACGAGGTGCTGGACCGGTATCCGCGACTGGACCTCGGCCGGGAGTTCACCGCGTGCCTGGTCGACCAGGCGGCCCGGAAGCCGGACACGGCCGCCGCCCGCTTGGTGGCGGGCGGCCTCGCGGAGAAGCTCCGCGATCATCCACTGGAG
>DASQVF010000140.1:0-2474 GCA_035640915.1 Propionibacteriaceae bacterium | reverse complement strand
CCCTACCTGGGCGTCGGCAAGCACGCCGGCAAGGTCAGCGACCTGGCGTACCAGAACTCACTGATGGTGCAGATCTGGTCCGCCCTGGCGGCCAAGGAGACCCGGCTGTTCTGCGCCGCGCTGAACCGGTTTCCGGCGAAGCCGCCGACCACGGTGTGGGGCACCTACCTGCGCTGCCACGACGACATCGGCTGGGCGATCAGCGACGAGGACGCCGCCTCGGTCGGGCTGAACGGCTACGAGCACCGGCGGTTCCTGGCCGACTTCTACGCCGGTCTGTACCCGATGAGCGACGCCCGCGGACTTGTGTTCCAGGAGAACCTCGCCACCGGGGACCGGCGGATCAGCGGCACCGCCGCCTCGCTGATCGGGATCGAGTCGGCGCGCGACAACGGCGACGACGCGCACCTCGATCTGGCCATCCGCCGGCTGCTGTTGGCCCACCACCTGATCCTCGGGTTCGGCGGGCTGCCGCTGATCTACATGGGTGACGAGCTGGCGCTGGGCAACGACTACGACTACGCCGAGGTCGCCGAGCACGCCGACGACAACCGCTGGGTGCACCGACCACAGATGCCCTGGGACGTGGCCGAGCGGCGGCACCAGCCGGGGACGGTGGAGCAGCGGGTGTGGCACGGGATCCGGCGCGCCATCGCCGTCCGGGCGGCCCTGCCCAGTCTGGACGCCTCGGTCGAGACCGAGATCGTCGACCCGGTGAACCCCGCGGTGCTGGTGTTCCTGCGCCACGTGCCCGGCGAGACGATGGTCGGGGTCTACAACATGACGCAGGAGGACCAGTCGCTGCCGCGCTGGGTCGTTCCGGTCGGCAACTGGGCCTGGGACGCGCTGACCGAGGAGACGCCGCTGACCGACGGTCCGCTACAGCTCACCGGCTACCAGACGCGCTGGTTCGTGACGCAGACGTGACGCCCGATCCGCAGTCGGCGGCGGCCGCGGAGGTCCGGGCGGCGCTCGGCGAGCTCGACGTCGCCTGGGACGAGACCGCACCTGGACTGTTCACGGTCCGGCTGCCGGGTGAGCGGAAGCTGGTGACCGAGTGCGCTCTCGAGGTGGGCCGGCACCGGCTCGGCGTCCGTGCCTTCGTGGCCCGCCGGCCGGAGCAGAACGAGGCCGCGGTGTACCGCTGGCTGCTCGAGCACAACCTGAAGCTGTCCGCGGTGGCGTTCGCAGTCGACCGGCTGGGCGACATCTACCTGACCGGAAAGATCCCGCTGTCGCAGCTCAGCCGGACCGAGGTGGACCGGGTCCTCGGGATCGTGGCCGAGACCGCCGACGCCAGCTTCAACCCGATCCTCGAGCTCGGCTTCGCCGACAGCATCCGCCGGGAATGGGCCTGGCGCCGCTCCCGGGGCGAGTCGACTGCCAACCTCGAGGCCTTTCGGCACCTGGACCCGGGCCCCGATGCCCTCTGACCCTGTCGAAGGGCCGATAGGCTCCCGCGTGTGACGGCAACCCTGATCCTGCTGCGGCACGGCGAGAGCGAATGGAACGCCAAGAACCTGTTCACCGGTTGGGTCGACGTCGACCTCAACGACAAGGGCCGGGGCGAGGCGCAGCGGGGCGGTGAGCTGCTGGTCGAGACGGGACTGCTGCCCGACGTCGTCCACACCTCGCTGCTCACCCGGGCGATCAACACCGCCCAGATCGCCTTGGGGGCCGCCGACCGCCGCTGGATCCCGGTCAAGCGGTCCTGGCGGCTGAACGAGCGGCACTACGGCGCGCTGCAGGGCAAGGACAAGGCCGCCACGCTGGCGGAGTTCGGCGAGCAGCAGTTCATGGTCTGGCGCCGCTCGTACGACAACCCGCCGCCCCCGATCGCCAACGACGACACGTACGCGAACTTCGACGACCCGCGGTACGCCGAGCTGCCCACCGAGGCCCGGCCGCGGACCGAGTGCCTCAAGGACGTGCTGTTGCGGGCGCTGCCGTACTGGTACGACGACATCGTTCCGGACCTGCGGGCCGGCAAGGTGGTGCTCGTCGCCGCGCACGGCAACTCGCTGCGGGCCATCGTCAAGCATCTGGACAACATCGGCGACGCCGAGGTGGTCGGGCTCAACATTCCCACCGGGATCCCGCTGCTGTACGAGCTGGACGACGACCTGAAGCCGGTCACCGCCGGTGGCCGCTACCTCGACCCGGCGGCCGCGGCCGCCTCGATCGAGGCGGTCAGGAACCAGGGGAAGAAGTAGCGCCCGAGGAGCGGCTCCGCCAGGCCCTCAGCAGGTCACGCTCCTCGGCATCGGTGAGGCCGGCCCGACGCTGCTGGTCCGCGGGTCGGCCCAGCTCCCAGTCCAGCCCGTCGGCCAGCGTCTCCGCCAGCGGCCGGGGGGCCAGGCCGGCGGCGTACGCGGCCCGGCAGTCCAGAGCGCTGAGCCCGAACGATGCCGGATCGTCGAGCCAGAGCGGCAGGGATCTCTCACCCATCCAGGGCTGGACCTGCTGCTCGGACA
>DASQVF010000139.1:0-6392 GCA_035640915.1 Propionibacteriaceae bacterium | reverse complement strand
TCCCTGACCGGGGAGGGCTTCGATGTCAGCGGCTGAGGTGCTGGTGGCCCGGCCGACGCCCGCGACGACCCGCGCCCGGCCGGGACGCTTCCTCCGCTCCGAGCTGGGCATCATCTTCGGTCGCCGGCGCAACCTGGCCGGGCTGGCCGTGCTGGCCGTGGTGCCGATCGTGCTGGCCATCGCCGTTCGGGTGGAGTCGGGCGCCTCCGGCGCCGGGCCCGGCTTCATCGTCGGGATCACCGGGAACGGACTGTTCGTCGCATTCGCCGCGCTGATCCTGGAGCTGCCGCTGTTCCTGCCCCTGGCGGTCAGCGCCATCTCCGGCGACGCGGTGGCCGGCGAGGCCAACCTGGGCACGTTGCGCTACCTGCTGACCATCCCGGCCGGACGGGTCCGGCTGCTGGTCGTCAAGTACGCCGCCATCGTGATCTTCGCCTTCGTCGCCACGATGGTGGTGGCCGGAGTCGGCACCGTCATGGGCCTGTCGCTGTTCGGCGCCGGCGACATGACCCTGCTGTCGGGCACCCGGACCTCGCTCGCCGACGGACTGTGGCGGCTGCTGCTTGCCGTGCTGTACCTCACCGTGCAGCTGGCGGCGCTCGGTGCGATCGGGCTGTTCATCTCCACCCTCACCGAACAGCCGATCGGCGCCACCATCGCGGTGCTGCTGGTCAACGTGGGGATGTTCATCCTCGGCCAGATCAGCCAGCTCGACTGGCTGCACCCGTGGCTGCTGACCAACTGGTGGCCGGCCATCGGAGACTTCCTGCGCGACCCGATCTTCTTCGACAACCTGCAACGCGGCCTGGTCACCGCCGCGGTGTACGCCGGCACGTTCTGGTTGCTGGCCTGGGCCCGCTTCGCCGGCAAGGACGTCACCAGCTAGCGGCTGACCAGCGTCTTTTGCCCAAACCTCACTGAGGCGATGGGGACCCGCTACATTCGCACCTGTCATGACCGATCTCGCCTCGACCGCGACTGACCGCACATCCCTGGTACGCCGGGAGGTGGTCTCCTTCGTCCGGCGCAGCAGCCGGATGCGAGTCGGCCAGCGCCGCGCCTGGGAACAACACCGCAACGGGTTCGTCATCGACGTCCCTCGGCTGGACACGTCGACCTCGGTGCACCCGGACTGCGACCTCGACCTCGACGAGGAGTTCGGCCGCCAGGCCCCGCTGATCGTGGAGGTCGGGCCCGGGACCGGTGAGTCGCTGGTGCCGATGGCCCGGGCCCGGCCCGAGTGCAACATCCTGGCCTTCGAGGTGTACCAGCCGGCGATCGCCAAGCTGGTCAGCAGCCTGGCGAGCGACGAGGTCAGCAACGTCCGGGTGATCGCCGCCGACGCGGTCGCCGGGATCGCCCATCTGCTGCCCGAGCGCTCGCTGGACGAGCTCTGGACCTTCTTCCCCGACCCGTGGCCCAAGGCCCGCCACCACAAGCGGCGGCTGATCCAGCCGGCGTTCGCCGACCTGGTCGCCTCGCGGCTGAAGTACCGGGCACGCTGGCGGCTGGCCACCGACTGGCCGGCGTACGCCGAGTTCATCCGGGGCGTCCTGGACGACCATCCGGGTCTGGTCGCCGATCACGAGCACGACGGGGCGCCGCGCTGGGCGTGCCGGCCGCCGACGCGGTTCGAGCAGCGCGGGGTCCTGGCGGGGCGGCCCGTCATCGACCTCACCTATCGTCGTGTCTCCTGAGGGAGACCCTTCCTCCTCCGGGGCGGACGGCCTCCCCGAACCCCTCCGGACAGGCCAGATTCAGCGCTGGCGCCTTGACCTCGGCTACGACGGGACGGCGTTCTCGGGCTGGGCGGTCCAGCCGGGCCGGCGTACGGTCCAGGGCGAGCTGGAGACCTGGCTCGGCCGGATCCTGGGCCTCGACGAGCCGCCCGGACTGGTCTGTGCCGGCCGGACCGACGCCGGGGTGCACGCGCGGGGCCAGGTGGCCCACCTCGACCTCGACTCTGGTCTCGCTGTCGACGCTCCGGCCGCCGTCCGGCGGCTGAACCGGGCACTGCCCGACGACATCGTGATCTGGCGGCTGGGTCCGGCCCCGGCCGGCTTCGACGCCCGGTTCGCGGCGGTCTGGCGGCGCTACGTCTACCGGCTGGCCGAGCCGTCCGCGCCGGTACACCCGCTCCACCGGGGCCTGGTGACGCCGCTGAGGTCCGACCTCGACCTGGACCGGCTGAACGCCGCCGCCCCGACCCTGCTCGGGCTGCGCGACTTCGCGGCCTTCTGCCGCGGTCGCGAGGGCGGGACGACGATCCGGACACTGCTCGACCTGACCGGCGTACGCGTCGTCGACGGTCCGCTGGCCGGGGTGGTCGAGGTGACCGTGCGGGCCGACGCCTTCTGCCACTCCATGGTCCGGTCCCTGGTGGGCGCGCTGGTGGAGGTGGGCACCGGGCGGCGGAACGCCAGCTGGCTGGCCGCGGTGACCGCCGGAGCCGCACGCGACCCGTCGGTCCCCGTGCTGCCGCCCGGCGGGCTGACCCTGGAGGAGGTCGGCTACCCGCCGGACGCCGACCTGGCCACCCGGGCGGAACAGGCCCGCAGCACCCGCAGCCTGGCGGATACGTGACCTCGCACTACTTCGACCCGGAACCGACCGGTCCGGAGCGGCGGCAACGGATCACCGCGACCGTCTGGGGCCGGGAGCTGTCCCTGCTCACCGCCGGCGGGGTCTTCGCGGGCGAAGGGCTGGACCGTGGGACGGCGGTGCTGCTGCGCGAGTCGGAACCGCCGACGGGGACACCGCGGGTGCTGGACCTGGGCTGCGGGTACGGGCCGATCGCGCTGGCGGTGGCGCTGGCCTGCCCGGGGGCGACGGTCGACGCGGTGGATGTCAACGAGCGGGCCCTGGCCCTGTGCCGGGACAACGCGGCGGCGCTCGGCGTGGCCGACCGGGTCCGGGTGCTGCGGCCGGAGGACGCCGACCCGGCCGTCCGTTACGACCAGATCTGGTCCAACCCGCCGATCCGGATCGGCAAAGCGGCCCTGCACGAGCTGTTGCTCACCTGGCTGGACCGGCTCGCCCCCTACGGCGTGGCCCGGCTGGTGGTCGCCAAGAACCTGGGGGCGGACACCCTGCACCGCTGGCTGACCGAGCAGGGGTACGCGGTCGAGCGGGCCGGGTCGAGCAAAGGGTTCCGGCTGCTGGAGGTTCGGCGCATCACCGGCCCGTCCAGCTGAGCGGCCGCCGTCAGCCCACCCGCTCCGAGACCGCCTGCAGCGCCTCCGGCCAGCGCCGTTCCAGCAGTCGGCCGCCCCAGTCGATGCCGATCCTGAGCACCACCAGGCCAATACCCAGTCCCACCACCAGGGCCAGGATCCCCACCCAGGGACGAAAGATCGACAAGACGGCGAGGGCCAGCGTGGGCAGGGTGACCAGCACGGTCGCGAACGTGGTCGCGGTGACGCTGAGCAGGGATGGCAGGCCGCCCTGGTTGCTGCTGGCGAACGGGTTCGCGCCGGGCGGCGGGGCGGGCCACTGCCACAGCGCCCCGATCACCGAACCCACGCCGACACCGGCCAGGGCCGAGCCCAGGGAGACGGCGGCGGCAGGGGCGGCCATGGCCCAGTTCCCGGTGATGATCAGGCTGACCAGCAGCAGGAGGACGATCATCGGCAGGAAGATCACCAGCGCCGACCAGGCGCGGCCGGCCCGATCGTCAGGGCCGCGCAGGCCCGAGCCGACGTGCAGCCAGAGCGCTGATCCGTCGTACGACAGGTCCTGCGCCAGGCTCAGACCGACCAGCAGCCCGACCAGGGTGGGCGCGAAGACGGCGACCAGGCCGTTGCCCATCGGGTTGATCACCTGCAGCACGATCAGGATGACCGGTCCCACCAGGAAGCCCGCGACTCCGGCGAGGTAGCGGGGATCCCGCCGCCAGTAGCGCAGGGTCCGCGCGGCAACGCCACCGGCCGGGGTGGCCGGGAAGATCCGGTCGACCCAACCGGACTCCTTGACCGGACGGCTGTCCCCGGGCTGCTCGACCGGCGAGGTGAGCCGGCGGTCGAGGACGTACTGCCAGGCGCGCCACAACACGACGACCAGGCCGGCAGCGAGCAGCAGGTGAACGCCGGCGACCAGCCAGTCGCCGCGGGCCACGTCGGCGGGCACGGCCCATGCCCAGCCGAACGGCGACCAGCCGAGCGCTCGGGCCACGGCGGCCAGGGCCGCCCGCAGCCGGTCCGGGTTGGTGTCGGCGAACCGGCCCAGCACGTTGCTGGCCAGGGCCAGCACGACGCTGAACAGCACGACCCCGACCACCGCCAGGTCACGGAACCGCCGCGACGACAGCACCGCGGCGAACGCCGCCGTCGACACCCGGGCCAGCAGCACGCAGGTGACGACCCCGAGCGGCATCGCCAGCAGGGCCGCCAGGGTGAGCGGCAGCGACCGGGCCCAGGTGATCACCAGCCCCAGCCCGACCAGTACCGTGGCCACGCCGGGCACCCCGATCAGGGCCGCCGCCAGCAGCCCGGGCAGCAGCTCTCGGGCGCGGACCGGCAGCAGCGCGAACCGGGCCGGGTCGACGGTCTCGTCCACGCCGAAGACCAGCAGCGACATCAGCAGCCAGCCGAGAGTCAGGGTGGCGAACGCCAGAACGGTGACGTCCGCGGTCAGGTCGTTGCCGGTCCAGCGGAGGGCCACCAGGCCGGCCAGCACCCCGGCCACCACGCCCAGCCCGTACACCGCACCGACGATCAGACCCACGGTGCGCCAGATACTGCGTCGCAGGCTGTTGCGCAGCAGGGTCAGCTTCAGGCGGACGAGGAGCGCAACCACGCCAGCGACTCCTCCCGCGCCTCGGTGAACCCGACCAGCTCCAGGAACCGGCGCTGCAGGGTGGAGCCCGCTCGGACCTCGTCCAGGGTCCCGGCGGCCAGCACCCGGCCCTGCGCGACCACGGCGAGGGCGTCGCACAGGCTCTCCACCAGCTCCATGACGTGGCTGGACATGACCACCGTGCCGCCGCTGCGGGCGTAGTTGCGCAGGATGGACCGGATCCCCTCGCCGGAGACCGGATCCACCGCCTCGAACGGCTCGTCCAGGATCAGCAGCCGCGGCGCCGAGATCAGCGCGCAGGCCAGACCGATCTTCTTGGTCATGCCGGCGGAGTACTCCACCACCAGCGTGTTGCGGTCGGCGGTCAGGCTCAGCGCCTCCAGCAGCTCGTCGGAGCGGGAGGCGATGTCGGCCGGCGGTACCCGACGGAGCAGGCCGACGTAGCGCAGCAGCTCGGCGCCGCTCAGCCGGTCGAACAGGCGCAGACCGTCCGGTAGCACGCCGATCAGGGCCTTGGCCGCGGCCGGGTCGGACCACACGTCGTGCCCGAGCACGTGGGCCGTCCCCGCGTCCGGTCGGAGCAGGCCGGTGGCCATCGACAGCGTGGTGGTCTTGCCCGCCCCGTTCGGTCCGACGAGCCCGAACATCGAGCCGGCGGGCACGGCGAGGTCCAGCGCATCGACGGCCCGCTTGGCGCCGAACGACTTGGTCAGGCCGCGGAGCTCCAGTGCCGCGGAGCCGAGGCTCCCTGACGATCGGCGTCGTTCAGGTGCGTGCATCGCCAGGCCGACGAGGGAGGGATGCCGAGTCGCATCGCGACCGAGGAGAACGCCGCGAGGTGCGTGCCTGGGCGGCGTCCGACGTGAGGAGGCCTCGGCTTCGGGGCACGCGGGGTGCGGGGGTCATGGCTTTCAGTCTCGCAGCCCTCCCTAGGATGCGAAGTGTCAGATGTCACCGGACACGATGTGGTTCGTCAGGTGACGACTCCAGCTGAGAGGACTTGCCGATGGCGGCGTACGAGCTTCCTGACCTTCCCTACGACTACGGTGCACTGGCCCCGCATATCTCGGGCCAAATCATGGAGCTGCATCACGACAAGCACCATGCGACCTACGTGAAGGGCGTGAACACCGCGCTGGAGAAGCTGGCCGAGGCCCGCGACACCAACTCCTTCGACTCGGTGGGTGGCCTGGAGAAGACCCTCGCCTTCAACCTCGGCGGCCACATCAACCACTCGGTGTTCTGGCCGAACATGTCACCCGACGGCGGCGACAAGCCGGACGGTGAGCTCGGCGCGGCGATCGACGAGTACTTCGGCAGCTTCGACAAGTTCCGCGCCCACTTCGAGGCCAACGCCAACGCGATCCAGGGCTCCGGCTGGTCGATGCTGGTCTGGGACACGCTGGGACAGCGGCTGAACATCGTGCAGCTCTACGACCAGCAGTCAAATCTGCCGCTGGCCCAGATTCCCGTCGTGCTGCTGGACATGTGGGAGCACGCGTTCTACCTCGACTACCACAACGTCAAGGCCGACTACGTCAAGGCCTGGTGGAACGTCGCCAACTGGGCCGACGCCTCAGCCCGCTTCGCGGCCGCCC
>DASQVF010000138.1:0-3576 GCA_035640915.1 Propionibacteriaceae bacterium | reverse complement strand
TAGATCACCCACTTGCCGTTCATCCTCGTCCACGGCTGCACCACATGGGTGTGGTGCATGTAGAGGAGGTCGACGTCGGGTGAGGCGGTCAGCGTCCGGGCCAGGGCGCGCTGCTGGTTGTTCACCTGCGAGGAGAACTCGGTGCCGACATGGGCCGCGACCACGACCAGATCGGCTCCGGCCGCCCGGGCCTGGCGAGCCCTGGCCAGGAGGTCGCGCGGGTCGAGCCCCGTCACCGACCAGGGTTTGCCGACCGGCTTCGGGATGCCGTTCGTGCTGAAGGTACCGGAGATGACGGCGACCCGGACTCCGCTGCGGGTGGGAACGATGGTCGGCCGGCGCGCCTCGGCGGCGGTCCGCGCCGTGCCGTTGTGGAGGATGCCGGCCCGGTCGAACGCGTCGAGCGTCCGCTTCAGCCCGGCGAAGCCGTGGTCGACGCTGTGGTTGGAGGCGGTGGTGCAGACGTCGTATCCGGTGTCGGTGATGGCCTGCACCACCTGCGGCGGCACCGAGAACCGCGGGAAGTTGTAGAAGGGCCCGCCCGCGGCCGCCAGCGGCGGCTCCTGGTGGCAGATGGCGACGTCCGCGGACGCGACAACCGGCCGGATCCCGGCCAGCACCGGGCCGAAGTCGAAGCCGGACCGGCCGCGGCGGCGGGCGTCCTCGCGGGCCCCGTACCAGAAGGTGTTGTGCCACAGCAGATCGCCGTTCATCACCAGAGTGGCGCTGGCCGGCCGCGACGCGGTGGTCCGCGCCGAGGGCTTGGGGGTGGCTCGGGGCGAGGACTTGGGGGTCGCTCGGGGCGAGGGCTTCGGGCTGGGCGTGCGGGTCGGAGTCGGCATGGCCGCCGGGCTGGACCCGGTGGCCCGCGGTGAGCTGGGCACCGCAGCCTGTACGCGGCGGTCAGCGGGCGCGGTGCTGACGCCGACGCTGAGGGTCAGCCCGGCCACCAGGACCACCAGCGCCCGGTGGATCCTCAACCGATCGACGTGCACCGGGACCCAATGGGGCAGATCGCTGCCCGTCGGGCGTGGTTTCCGGTGCGGCGGAGCACGACGTCACCGAGACGATCAGTAGTGCACCGTGGCGAACTCGCCGACGGTCTGGAAGCCGACCCGGGAGTACGTCGCTCGCGCCGGCAGGTTGTAGTCGTTCACGTAGAGCGACACGGTGGGCACCATCGTCCGGGCCAGCTGCACGACCGCGGCCATCGCCGGGGCCGCCAGCCCGCGCCCGCGCAGGGCCGGGTCCAGCCATACCCCCTGTACCTGGCAGACCGACGACGACACCGACCCGAGGTCGGCCTTGAAGATCACCCGGCCGCCCTCGAAGATCCCGAACGCCCGGCCCGAGGTGATCAGCTGGCGCACGTAGAACCGGTACCCGGAGGGATTGCCCACCACCGGCGAGACGCCGATCTCCTCGGTGTACATCTTGATCGCCGCATCGGTGTAGGCGTCCCACTGGTCGACGGTGACCCGCTGCACCCGCCGGTCCGGGGCCACCGCCGGTGCCGTGGTGATGGTCATCACCGGCTGATGCGGACGGATGTTGCGGGTCTGCGCCCAGGACCCGCCCCACCGCTCAGCCAACCTCTGCCACAGCGCCATGGCCACGTCCGACGGCCCGATGATCGAGGCGCAGGTCCGCTGCGACCCGGCGAACCTGGCCCACGCCTCGACAGCGTCCCCGTCGGCGTTGACCGGTACCAGGTTGGAGCCGGCGTGACAGAGCGCCCGCAGCACGCCGTCGCGCTCGTAGCCCCAGATCGGGCAGCCGAGACTGGCCGGCTCGAGGCCGGACGATCGCACCCGGGAGGCCACGAAGACGTTCTCGACCGGCCGCCGGGACAGGACCCGGAGCGCGGCGGGCAGGTCGGCCCGACCGAGCACCCGTACCGAGCCTCGACCGAGCTCAGCCCGCTCCGTCCGGGTCGCGACCATCGTCAGCGCACGCTCACCTCGGGCGCCCCCGCGCCCGCCGGCAGGGACTCGGCCAGTCGCATGGCCTCCTCGATCAGCGTCTCGACGATCTCGCTCTCGCGTACGGTCTTGATCACCTCGCCGCGGACGAAGATCTGGCCCTTGCCGTTCCCGGAGGCGACTCCCAGGTCGGCCTCCCGGGCCTCACCGGGACCGTTCACCACGCAGCCCATCACCGCCACCCGCAGCGGCACCTCCAGGCCCTCCAGCCCGGCGGTGACCTCGTCGGCCAGCTTGTAGACGTCGACCTGGGCCCGGCCGCAGGAGGGGCAGGAGACGATCTCCAACCGGCGTGGCCGGAGGTTCAGCGACTCCAGGATCTGCAGCCCGACCTTGACCTCCTCGACCGGTGGCGCCGACAGCGAGACGCGGATGGTGTCGCCGATCCCCCGGGACAGCAGGGCGCCGAAGGCGACCGCCGACTTGATGGTCCCCTGGAACGCCGGTCCGGCCTCGGTGACGCCGAGGTGCAGCGGGTAGTCGCAGGCCTCGCTGAGCATCTCGTACGCGCGGACCATCACCACCGGGTCGTTGTGCTTGACGCTGATCTTGAAGTCGCGGAAGCCGTGCTCCTCGAACAGGCCGGCCTCCCACAGCGCCGACTCGACCAGGGCTTCCGGCGTGGCCTTGCCGTACTTGGCCAGCAGCCGCTTGTCCAGGGAGCCGGCGTTGACCCCGATCCGGATCGAGATGCCCCGGTCACTGGCCGCCCTGGCGATCTCCTTCACCTGGTCGTCGAAGGCCCGGATGTTGCCCGGGTTGACCCGCACCGCGGCACAGCCGGCGTCGATCGCGGCGAAGACGTACTTGGGCTGGAAGTGGATGTCGGCGATCACCGGGATCTGCGACTTGGTGGCGATGGCCGGAAGGGCGTCGGCGTCGTCCTGGCTCGGCACGGCCACCCGGACGATGTCGCACCCGGTCGCGGTCAGCTCGGCGATCTGCTGCAGCGTCGCGTTGATGTCGGCGGTCAGGGTGGTGGTCATCGACTGCACGCTGACCGGCGCGTCGCCACCGACCAGCACCTTGCCCACCTTGATCTGGCGGGTACTGCGGCGCGGGGCGAGGGTGGGAGGCGGAAGCGTGGGCAGTCCGAGGTCGATGCTCATGGGGCCTGTCTGGGACGAGGGAGGAACGCCTCAACGTTACCGGGTGAAGCCTCGCCGGTGGGGGCGTCCGCGCTGCCGCCAGGTCAGCGCACAGGTGCCGCTCAGCCCCGCACCTCGGCGAGCACCCGGCGTACGGCCCCGAGCGTGCGCTCCACGTCCGCCTCGGACGTCCGCCAGTTCGAGACCGAGATCCGCAGCACCGTCCGGCCGTGCCAGGTGGAGGGCGTCATCCACGCCGTGCCCTCGGCCAGCAGCCGCCGAGCGACCTCCCTGGTCACCTCGTCGGGACCGAAGGACACGCAGACCTGCGTGTAGACCACATCGTGAAGCACCTCAACCCCGTCGATCCGGCCCAGCTCGTCGGCGAACTGCCGGGCCCGGGCACAGAGGCGGTCGACCATCTCGGCCACCCCGGTGCGGCCCAGGGAGCGCAGGGCGGCCCAGACGGTGAACCCGCGAGCGCGCCGGGAGAACTCCGGGACGGT
>DASQVF010000137.1:0-3264 GCA_035640915.1 Propionibacteriaceae bacterium | reverse complement strand
TCCGGAACCGACGCGTCCCGGAACGCCTCGAGCTCGGCACGGCTGAAACCCACCGGGTCACGCTAGCGGCCAGGTCAGAGCCGCCGCGGCCCAGTCCGCTCGTTACGGTGACTCCTGTGACATCGACACCCCTGGACCTGGGCCGACCGATCGCCGGTGACGTGGTCGAGCTCATCCTCGCCGACCACCGCCGGTTCGAGGAGCTGCTCCGGCAGCTGCGGAACAGCAGCGCCGACCGGGACGCCGTCCGCCGCGCCCTGGCCGCGCTGCACGTGGCACATGCGGAGGCGGAGGAGAAGTACGTCTACCCGACGCTGCGGAAGAAGCGGGCGATCGGTGAGCACGAGGCGCACCACGGCGAGGAGGAGCACGCCGAGGGCAACCAGGCTCTGCTCGACGTGCTGGAGCTCAAGAGCACCGACACCCAGGCGTTCGACGACGCCGTAGAGGAGCTGGCCACGGCCCTCAACCACCACCTGACCGAGGAGGAGCTGACGATCCTCAACCCGGCCCGGGAGGAGGTCTCGGCGGCCGCCCGGGCGCAGCTGGGTGTGGACTTTCTCACCGAGCGGAACGCTCAGCTGGACGCCGACTGCGGCCGGATCGAGAACGTCCGGGCCATCGTCGCCCGCGACGAGAAGAAGGGCCTGCTCGACGAGCAGGACGAGGGCGAGTGACGGCCTGAGCCCCGAGCCTGCCGAAGGGCGGACTTCGACAAGCTCGACCCGCATCGACCCTCAGGCTCTGGCGATCACTTCTACGATTCAGCCATGGAGCTGTGGGAACGCTCCGACGCGCTGACCCTCCTCGATGATCTCCTGGGAGAGAGCGGACGGGGTGGCCGGATCGCGCTCGTCGCCGGCGAGGCGGGGATCGGCAAGTCCAGCCTGGTTCGTGAGTTCGTACGTCGGTGCGGCGCCACCGTACGGGTGGTCTGGGGAGCCTGCGACCGACTGGTGACCCCGCGCGCCCTGGGCCCGCTGCACGACATCGGACAGCAGATCGGCGGCCGGTTGGCGGCCCAGCTGCGCGGAGCGGCTCCACCAGAGCAGATTTTCACCGCCTTCCTCGACGAGCTCTCGTCTCCGCGTACGCAACGCCAGCAGGTCGTCGTGGTGGAGGACGCCCACTGGGCGGACGAGGCGACGCTGGACTGGCTGGCCTTTCTCGGCCGGCGGATCGACCGGCTCCCGGTGCTGCTGTTCGTCAGCTACCGCAGCGACGAGGTGGGACCGGACCACCCGCTGCGAGGCGTCCTGGCCACGCTCCCGAACGCGGTTGTCCGCCGGGTGCCGATCGAGCCCTTGTCCAACCACTGCGTGAGCGAACAGGCCCGCCGCGCCGGTCGCGACGGCGAGTCGGTCTACGCGCTGGCCGGGGGCAACCCCCTGCTGGTGACCGAGCTGCTGAAGTCGACGACCGAGCCGGTGCCGGGTGCCGTGCAGGACCTGATCCTCGACCGGATCCGGGCGCTACCACCACCGGCCCGGGCGATCGCCCAGCTGGTCGCGGTGGTACCGACCCGCGCCGACCCGTTCCTGGTCGCCGACGCCGCCGAGCAGGTCGACCTGTGCATCGCGGCGGGGGTGCTGGTGCCGGCCGACGAGGGGGTTTCGTACCGGCACGAGCTGCTGCGCAGCGCCGTGGAGGACTCGCTGTCGCCGCCGCGCCGGTCCGAGCTGCACCGGCGGGTGCTCCGGGCGCTGGTGGCGCGGCCGGACTCAGATCCGGGACGGGTGGTGCACCACGCATGGCTCGCCGGCGACCACACGGCGGTGCTGCGGTTCGGGCGGATCGCTGGACGCGCGGCCGCCCAACAGGGCGCCCACCGGGAGGCCGCCCGGCACTACCGTGCCGCGGCCACCTACGCCCAACAGCTACCCGGGCCGGAGCGGGCCGAGCTGCTCGAGCGCTACGCCGACGAGGCGCACCTGGCCGGAGCGAACGAGGAGGCGTTGCGGGCCCGACAGCAGGCGCTGGCGATCTGGGAGGACCTGGGTAAGACCGAGCAGATCGCGGAGAACCTGCGGTGGATCTCACAGCTTTCGTGGTGGACCGGACGAGTGAACCAGATGCGGGTGACCGCCGACCGCGCCCTGGCGGTCCTAGCCGGGCTGCCGCCCAGCAAGGCCCTGGTAATGGCATACGTGGCCCAGGCGCAGCTCCGCTACCGGGTGAACCAGCTGACCGAGTCCGCGGAGTGGGCTGACCGGGCAGTCCATCTGGCTCAACAGCTCGGGGAGCCCGAGATCGCGCTGCACGCCAGCGTCACCCGCGACACCGCGCGCCTGGCTGCCGGGGATCTCGCCGCCTGGGCGTCGCTGGAGGAGAGCCATGCGGCCGCCCGGGCTGCCGGTCTCGTCGACCCGGCGGCCCGGGCCCTCGGCAGCCTGGCCACGGTGGTCGCCGACGAGCTCGCCCAGTACGTCGACGCGGAGGTGCTGATCGACCGGTCGTTGGCCTTCAGCACCGAGCACAGCCTCGACGGCCTGTATCTGCCCATCCTGGCCGCCCGGGCGGCTCTCCGGCTCGAGCGCGGTGACTGGGACGGGGCGCTGCGCGATGCCGAGTCCGTCCTGAAGCCGGGTGGGCTCGCCGGGCCGAGCGCGGTCATGGCTCTGGTGGCGCAGGCGCGGATCCTCTCCGCACGGGGCGAGCCGGACGCCCAGACCGTCCTGGACCAGGCGGCCCGCGCCGCCGAGGGGGTGGGCGACGTGAGCATGCGGGTCCCGGTCGCGGACGCCCGGTCGGAGTCCTTCCTGTGGGCGGGGGACGCGGAATCGGCGCAGCAGGAGGCGCGGCGGGGCCTGGATCTCACCGGTTGGCGGGGCGGCCCGCCGTTCGTCGTGGGCCGACTTGCCTGGCGGCTGTGGCGGGCCGGCGGGACCGATGAGCCGCCCGTTCCGATCGCCGAGCCGTACCAGCAGATGATCGACGGCGACTGGGCCGCGGCCGCCGCCGCCTGGCAGGCCCGGGGTGCCGTGTACCTACGGATCGAGGCGCTGGCCGGTGGGGACCAGGCCGCCGGCACCGAGGCGTTGCGGCTGCTGGACGGCCTGGGGGCCGGCCGGGCGGGGGCCTACCTCCGGGCGTCACTGCGCCGTCGCGGCTTCTCGCGGCTGCCGCGCGGCCCGCGCCGGGCGACCGCGGCCAACGTCGCCGGCCTGACGCCGCGCCAGGTCGAGGTACTGCTACTGGTCGAGCAGGGCCTGTCCAACGCCGAGATCGCGGCGCGGCTGACGCTGTCGCCCAAGACGGTCGACC
>DASQVF010000136.1:0-2723 GCA_035640915.1 Propionibacteriaceae bacterium | reverse complement strand
GGTTCAAGGGGGTCGTCCCCCTTGCTCATTCACGGCTCTGGGCGCGCGCCCGTGTGTTGTCGGCGCGCCGCGGGGGTTCAAGGGGGTCGTCCCCCTTGCTCATTCAGGCTGATCCCTCAGCACCAGTTCGTAGAGCCGGTTTTTGGCCACGCCCATCCGCAAGGCGACTTCAGCCACCGCCGGCCGCAGCCGGGTGCCCACGGCGGTCAGGTCCCGCACCGCGCGAACCGCCTCGGCTAGGTCCGCGGCCACTGGCGGAGCTCCGGCCACCACCAGGGTCACCTCGCCCCGTACGCCGTCGGCGGCCCAGGTGGCCAGCTCGGCGAGCGGGCCGCGGCGTACCTCCTCGTGGGTCTTGGTCAGCTCTCGGCATACCGCCGCCCGGCGGTCGGCACCGAAGGCGGCCGCCATGGCAGTGAGGGTCTCCAGTGTCCGGTGCGGCGCCTCGAAGAAGACCAGGGTCCGCGACTCCATGGCCAGCTGATCCAGCCGGCGCGCCCGCTCCCCCGTCCGGCGGGGCAGGAAGCCCTCGAAGCAGAACCGGTCCACCGGCAACCCGGAGACGGCCAGCGCGGTCAGCACGGCCGACGGCCCCGGTACTGCGGTGACCGGGATGCCCTGCTCGATCGCGGCTACGACGAGCCGGTAACCCGGGTCGGACACCGACGGCATCCCGGCGTCGGTGACCACCAGGACCCGGGAGCCCGCCGCCAGGTCCTCGAGCAGCTCGGCGGTGCGGGCGGCCTCGTTGCCGTCGAAGTAGGAGACCACGCGGGCGCCGGTGACCACCTCCAGCCGGGTCAGCAGCCGGCGCAGCCGCCGGGTGTCCTCGGCCGCGATCACGTCCGCTGTAGCGAGCTCGGCCCGCAGCCGCGGCGAGGCGTCGGCGACGTCCCCGATCGGGGTCGCGGCGAGCACCACGACGCCCGGCGTGCCCTCCTCGCTCATGCTGCCAGCCTCGCAGAAGGAGCCCCCGCGCACCCGCCATCCCAAGGGGGACGACCTCCTTGGACCCTCGCCGCGCGCACCAGAACACACCGGAGGGCGCGCTTACTATGGCCTGCGTGACTCGCCCGGTTCTCGAGGTGGACCCCGGGTTCGCCGAGGAGGTCGGGCCCGTCGAGGTCGCCGTGCCACCACCGCCGAACCCTCGTCCGCCGACCACCGTCGAGCGGCTGCGGGTGGCCATGCCGGCGGACCGGATCACCGGGTGGATCGTCACCTTGGCGATCACCGCCGTTGCCTTCGTGCTCCGCGTGGTGAACCTGGGCTACCCCAACAAGCTGGTGTTCGACGAGACGTACTACGCCAAGGACGCCTACTCGCTGCTGAAGTTCGGCTACGAGCGGAACTGGCCGCGCGACGCGAACGCCTCGGTGGTCGCCGGCACACCGGACGTGATGGAGTCGACCCCCGCGTTCATCGTCCACCCGCCGGTAGGCAAGTGGCTGATCGGGGCCGGCGAGGCGATCTTCGGGATGAACTCCTTCGGCTGGCGGGTCGCGCCGCTGGTCTTCGGCACGCTGCTCGTCCTGGTGACCATCCGCCTGGTCCGCCGGGTTTCGAAGTCGACCCTGATCGGCGGCCTGGCCGGGCTGCTGATCACCCTGGACGGGCTGGCGTTCGTGATGTCGCGAACCGCCCTGCTCGACATCTTCGTGGCCTTCTTCGTGGTGGCCGGCGTCAGCTGTCTGGCCGCGGACCGGGACTGGTTCCGCAACCGGCTGGCCGACTACCTGGAGCAGCACGAGCTGCCCGACCTGCGGGGCCGGTTCGGACCGGCCCTGATGCTGCGACCATGGCGGCTGGCCGCTGGGATCTGCTTCGGGCTGGCCATCGGCAGCAAGTGGAACGCTCTCTACTTCCTGGCTGCGTTCGCCCTGCTCTCGCTCGCCTGGGACGTCGGGGCCCGGCGGCTGGCCGGAGCCGGCCGGAAGGCACCGATCGCCGTTCTGCGCGACGGCGTACCCGCCTTCGTCTCCCTGGTCGTGGTGGCCGGCGTGGTGTACCTGGGCAGCTGGGCGGGTTGGCTCTCGACCTCCGGCGGCTACGACCGGGACTGGGGTGCCAACAACCCCGACGCCCGGACGACCCAACTGCTGGGCGAGGCGCTCGCATCGTGGATCCACTACCAGAAGGACATCTGGGACTTCCACACCGGCGACTTCATCAACAACGCCGAGCACTCCTACCGGGCGGATCCGGCGGGCTGGTTGGTGGTCGCCCGGCCGATCGGGATCGATGCGGTCAACGACATCCAGCCGGGCACCGACGGCTGTCTCGGTCCGGACAACTGCATCCGGGTGATCAGCGGCATCGGCACCCCGGCGCTGTGGTGGGTCGCCATCTTCGCCCTGATCGCGGCGGCGATCCTGTGGGTCGGCGGACGGGACTGGAGGTTCGGCATTCCGGTGGTCGGGGTGCTGGCCGGCTGGCTGCCGTGGTTCACCCACGACGACCGGCCACTGTTCTTCTTCTACGCGGTCGCGATCATCCCGTTCTCGGCCATGGCCGTGGCGCTGTGTATCGGACGGCTGCTCGGCGAGGGCCGGGCCGGCGACCGCCGGATGATCGCGGCGATTGTCAGCGGGGCGTTCGTGGCGCTGGTGGCGGCGAACTTCGCCTATCTCTACCCGATACTCACCGATGCGCTGCTGCCCTACCGCAGCTGGCTGTCGCGGATGTGGTTCCGCAGCTGGGTCTAGCGCTCGGGCCGCGTGCCG
>DASQVF010000135.1:0-2908 GCA_035640915.1 Propionibacteriaceae bacterium | reverse complement strand
GCCGGCCATCTGGACATCGTCCGGGAGCTGGTCGACGGCCGGACCGGTGAGTAGAGTCCGGCCGTGTTCGAGGACTTCCTGGCCGGGCTCCCGGCGGACCGCCGCGAGGCGTTCGGGGCGGTGATCACGCAGGTCCAGGCGCTGGTGCGGGAGGCCGAGGAGGGGCGCAGCTACGGCATGCCGGCCTTCCGCTACCAGGGCAAGCCACTGCTCGGGTTCAGCGAGGCGAAGGGGCACCTCAACCTGCACCCCTTCAGCCCGGCGGCCATCGACCCGGTCCGGGAGCGCCTGGCGGACTACCGGGTCCTCAAGGGCACCGTCAGCTTCACCCCGGAGCGCCCGCTCCCTGCGGACGCCATCGCCGAGATGGTCAGCCCGCGGAGGGCGGAGATCGACGGCTAGGTGGCCGGGGAGATCGAGACGTTGATTGCGAAGGAGGCCCGGGGGGCCTTGTTCAGCTCCCAGGGCCGGGCCTGCTTGAGCCGGATCACCGCGTGACCCGGAGCGTTGGCCACGATCCTGAGCAGTTCGGCCGTGCTGCGGCCCGGCGGGCTGTTCCGGTCGGGATTGGCGCGGCGCCGGCTCACTCGGACCACGCCGTCGTCGCCCTCCAGCTCGGCGGTCCAGATGAAACCGGCCGTGCCCAGGCTGGCCAGCGGCAGCTCGCGACTCTCCCCCACGGCCAGGTTCAGCTCGAGGTCCTGATCCCCGCGCAGCGGTCCGGTCATCGCACGGCCGATCCTGCCACCGCCACGAAGCCGGCCAGCGCGTCCTGACCGGGCGGCGTACCCCAGGTCGCCCGCCAGCGCCGCGCCGCCGTGCGCAGGGTGTGCCAGATGTCGCCGTCCGCCACCCCGAGCACGTGCAGGTCCTGCCCGACGACGGCGCAGCCGGCGGCACTGAAGCTACGGTTCTTGCCCGCGTCGCGGATATTGGTCACCGCCGCCTGCTGCGAGCCGTCCGGTTTGCGGATGGTGTGCCACAGGTTGCTCGACGCGCCCCGAGCACCGATAGCCACCACATGCAGGAACTCGCCGAAGCCGGCACAGCTCACCGCGCTGAAGTCCCCGGCCTCCGCCGGCGTGGTGATCTTGGTCCATCCCGACCAGGCGCCCGTCGTGCTGCGCCGCCGGTGCCAGAGTCCTCCGCCGATCACCGCGACCAGGTGCAGGGCGCCGGCCACCCCGGCCGCGCCGACCGCGGTCAGCGCCCCCTCGTCCGGCGGGATCTCCAGCGGCGCGAAGCTGGGCCGCCAGCCGGACGCGGTGCGGATAGTGTGCCGCAGCACCCCGTTCTCCACCCCGAGCACGTGCAGGCTGGCCCCGGTCGCCGCACAGGCCACCGCAGAGAACGTCCGGGCCGCCCCGGCGTCGGGGATGTTGCCGAAGGCGGCCTGCCACTGCCCGTTGGCCCGGCGCAGGCTGTGCCAGAGGTTCGTCTCGCCACCGCGGTCGGCCAACCCCACCACATGCAGGGCCGCACCGGCACCCGCCGAGCTGACCTGCCGGAACGGCCCCGCCGCCGACGGCGTGGCCACCGTCGTGGAGGCCGTCCAGGCCGGCTTCGGCGTACGCGTGGTGTGCCGGACCGCGTCCGCCTGAGCTCCGACCACGTGCAGGCTGCTGAGCAGCGACGACTTCACCGGACCGGTGATGCCCCACATGCTGGCGTCGATGCCCACCTCGCCGTAGCCGATCCGGAAGAACCCGCCGTCGCCCCACCCGGTGCCCCAGGAGTTCTTGCCGATCCAGCACTTCTGGTTGTCGTCGTAGCCGACGATCGCCACGCAGTGCCCGCCGACGTACTCCCCGGACGTCTCCTCGTTGTAGCGGTAGATCCCGCCCTTGTAGAAGTAGGTGAAGTCCTCGTACGTCGTGAAGCAGGTCGCCAGCGGGCCGACCTCGGCCAGGTGCCGCTTCATCTCGGCCACCCGGTCCAGGACCACGACGTTGCTGACCGTGGTCCGCCGGTTCATCGCGTCCGGTCCGAGTCGGCACGGCTGGTCCACGTCGGTGTAGGGAAAGCCGATCGCATCCACCACCCCGGTCTTCAGGCACTCGAACGCGTCGTCCGGCCACCAGCCACCGTCCGGGCAGGCGCCGGCCCCGCGGTCCGGGCCGTAGCAGAAGAACAGATGCGCCTCGGACAGGTCGACGGTGAGGCCAGGCGCCTGGCCGGCGATCCTGACCATCGACTCGAGCACCGCAATGGTGCCGAAGGCGACGCAGGAGCCGCAGAACCCCTGGTCCTTGACCGGGGTGACGAAGTTGCCGCCCCGTCTGCGCCAGTCGACCGCCGGCGGCAGCGCGGACCGGCCGGCGGCAGCCGCCTCGTGGTTGGCCCGGGCCGCGGCCCGCACCCGCGCGTTGAGCACCCGCTTCCCACCCGGCGGGAACGCGCCCGTACGCGCCCGGGCCGCCAGCCGGCTCAGGCTGGAGTTGGCCGTCTCTCCTGGCTGCCATTCCAGCCCCAGGCGCCGGCTCTGCGCCTGGACCGAGCGGAGATCGACCACGCTGCCGCCCCCTTGCCGACTGCATCTTTGCTGCTCACAACTTACGACGACGAGGCACCATGGGGCCATGGTGGAAGCCGCCCAACCGACCCGGATCGTCATCGTCGGCGCTGCCCTCGGCGGAGCCTCCGCAGCGGTCCGACTACGGGAGCTCGGGTACGACGGCGAGCTGAGGCTGATCGGCGAGGAGGCCGACCTGCCGTACGAGCGTCCGCCGCTGTCCAAGGCCGTCCTGCTGGGGCAGGCGGACGAGCCGGACTGGGTCCGCGACGAGGCGTTCTACGCCGACCACCAGATCGAGCTGCTGCGCGGCACGACGGTCACCCGGATCGACCGGGATCGGCACGTCGTGGTGGCCGGCGGCACCGAGCACCCCTACGACAAGCTGCTGCTCGC
>DASQVF010000134.1:0-2736 GCA_035640915.1 Propionibacteriaceae bacterium | reverse complement strand
TGGTCATGCCTCGACTCCTCGATGGGCGGACGCCCGTTGCGTCCGGTCAGGGAGTAGTCGAGGCTGGCGTTCCGATTCGGACAGGCTGCCTTGGTCCTGGCCCTTCGACGGGCTCAGGGCGCAGAGTCAGCGGACGAGCCAGGTGTCCCCGCCGTTGATCATGGCCTGCAGGTCCTCCTCGGCGTCGCCGCGGCCGCGGGCCAGCTCGACCTGCTCGCGGGCCAGGTCGTCGTACGCCGGGGCATCGACGTCGCGGAAGATCCCGATCGGGGCCCGGTGCAGCACACCCGCATCGGTGAGCCGGCTCAGCCCGAAGGCGAAGGACGGGTCGGCCAGGTGTGCATCGTGCACGACCAGGGCCGCTTCGCCGACCTCGGCCACCTCGACCACCGAGAACTCGCCGGTCCGCGGGTCACGGGCCACGCCCAGGTGGCCGCCGTCTCCCGGAACCGACTCAGCGCCGAAGCGGATCGGCTGACCATGGACGAGCGGGATGATCGCGTCGGCCGACGTCTCCGGCTCCTTGACCGCGGCGAAGGCGTCGTCGTTGAACACCGGGCAGTTCTGGTAGATCTCCACGAACGAGGTGCCGCGGTGGTCGGCGGCGGCCTTGAGCACGCTGGTGAGGTGCTTGCGGTCGGAGTCGATCGTCCGGGCGACGAAGGTGGCCTCCGCACCCAGAGCCAGCGACACCGGGTTGAACGGGTTGTCCAGCGAGCCCAACGGGGTCGACTTGGTGACCTTGCCGATCTCGGAGGTGGGGGAGTACTGGCCCTTGGTCAACCCGTAGATCCGGTTGTTGAACAGCAGGATGGTGAGGTTGACGTTGCGCCGGAGCACGTGGATCAGGTGGTTGCCGCCGATCGACAGCGCGTCGCCGTCCCCGGTGATCACGAACACCGCGGCGTCCGGCCGGGCCGTCGCCACACCGGTCGCGATGGCCGGCGCCCGGCCGTGGATCGAGTGCATCCCGTAGGAGTCGACGTAGTAGGGGAAGCGGGAGGAGCACCCGATGCCGGAGACGATGACGGTGTTCTCCTTGCGGATGCCCAGCTCCGGCATGAACCCCTGGAACGCCGCCAGCACCGCGTAGTCCCCGCACCCCGGGCACCAGCGCACCTCCTGGTCGGAGGTGAAGTCCTTGCGGGTCAGCGGCTCCAGGGTCAGGGGCACGCCGGCCAGTCCGCGGTAGCTCCCGCCCGCGCTGGTGGTGGGGCGGTCATCGACGGCAGTCACGCCAACACTCCTTCGGTTGCGTCGATCTCGATCTCCAGGTTCTGAGCGAGCTCGCTGAGCGATATCGGCAGCCCGCGTACGCGGGAGTAGCTCTGCACGTCCACCAGGTACTTCGCCCGCAGCAGCAGGGCCAGCTGACCCAGGTTCATCTCCGGCACGATCACCCGGTCGTAGCTGCCCAGGATCTCGCCCAGGTTGGCCGGGAACGGGTTCAGGTGCCGGAGGTGGGTGTACGCGACCCGCCGGCCGGTCTTGCGGACCCGGCGCACCGCGGCCACGATCGGGCCGTACGTCGAGCCCCAGCCGAGCACCAGCACCCGGGCGGTGCGGCCCTCGTCGTCGGCGGGGTCGTCGACCACCAGGTCCGGGATGTCGCGTACCACCCCGGCGACCTTGGCCGCCCGGGTCCGCACCATCTCCTCGTGGTTGGCCGGGTCGTAGGAGACCGCGCCGGTGTCCTTGGCCTTCTCGATGCCGCCGATCCGGTGCTGCAGCCCGGTGGCACCGGGGATGGCCCAGGGCCGGGCCAGCGTCTCCGGGTCGCGGAGGTAGGGCAGGAAGACCGGCTTGCCGGCCTTGTCGACGGCGTTCGGCGTTGCGGCGAACTGCGGGTCGATCGGCGGGATCGCCGCGATGTCGGGCACCGGCCACGGCTCGGCGCCGTTGGCCAGATAGCCGTCGGACAGCACGATCACCGGCGTGCGGTACTTCACCGCGATCCGCACCGCCTCGATCGCGGTGGGGAAGCAGTCGGCCGGTGACTGGGCCGCCAGCACCGGTACCGGGGCCTCGCCGTTGCGGCCGAACATCACCTGCAGCAGGTCGGCCTGCTCGGTCTTGGTCGGCATCCCGGTGCTCGGCCCGGCCCGCTGGATGTCACAGACGACCAGCGGCAGCTCGGTCATCACGCCCAGCGCGATCGTCTCCGACTTCAGCGAGATGCCCGGCCCGGAGGTAGTGGTCACCCCCAGGTGGCCGGCGAAGCTGGCGCCGAGCGCCGCACCCACGCCGGCGATCTCGTCCTCGGCCTGGAAGGTGGTCACGCCGAAGCGCTTGTGCTTGCTCAGCTCGTGCAGCACGTCCGAGGCCGGCGTGATCGGGTAGGCGCCCAGGAACAGCGGCAGCCCGGCCTTCTTGGCCGCGGTGACCAGCCCGTAGGCCAGCGCCAGGTTGCCGGAGATCTGCCGGTAGCGGCCCGCCGGCATCGGGGCCGGCGCCACCTCGTAGGTCACGGCGAAGGTCTCGGTGGTCTCGCCGAACGCGTACCCGGTCTTGAATGCGGTCAGGTTGGCGTCGCGGATGTCCGGCTTGTTGGCGAACTTGGCGGACAAGAAGTTCAGCGTGCCCTCGGTCGGGCGGTGGTAGAGCCAGGACAGCAGGCCGAGGGCGAACATGTTCTTTGCGCGCCCGGCCTCCTTCCGCCCGAGGCCGAACTCCTTGACCGCCTCGACGGTCATTCCGGTCAGGTCGAGCGCGTGCACCTGGTAGTCGGCCAGCGAG
>DASQVF010000133.1:0-2783 GCA_035640915.1 Propionibacteriaceae bacterium | reverse complement strand
GACGGGGACAACGAGTCGCGGCTGGCCTGGATCGGCCGCACCGACTGGACCTACCGGGCGACGTTCGAGTGGGCCGGCTCCGACCACGTCCGTACCGACCTGGTCGCCGACGGCCTGGACACCGTGGCCACGATCCGGTTGAACGGCCGGGAGGTGGGGTCGTCGGCCAACCAGCACCGCAGCTACCGGTTCCCGGTGAGCGACCGGCTCGTCCGCGGATGCAACGAGCTGGAGGTGACCTTCGCCGCACCGATCCCGGAGGCGGAGCGCCGGGCCGCGGAGATCGGCGACCGCCCCCACGTGAATCCGCACCCGTTCAACGCCATCCGCAAGGCCGCGTACGCCTACGGCTGGGACTGGGGGCCGGACTTCGCCGGGGTGGGCATCTGGAAGTCGCTCCGGCTCGAGTCCTGGTCGGTCGTCCGGCTCGGCACGGTGCGCCCGCTGGCCAGCCTGAACGGCAGCGAGGGGGTCCTCCACCTCCATGCCGAGCTCGAATGGGCCGCCACCCCCGCGCCCTCGTCGGCCACACTGGCGGTGCGGGTCGCCGATGTCGAGGGCTCCGTGCGGGTTCTGCCGGGGCAGACCGCGGCCGTGGTGTCCCTGGTGGTGCCCGACGTCCAGGTCTGGTGGCCGCGGGGCTATGGCGAACAACCGCGCTACGACGTCTCGGCCGACCTGGCGGTCGAGGAGGAGCGGCTCGCCTCCTGGCGCGGTCGGGTCGGCTTCCGTACGGCGGCCCTCAGCACCCAGCCGGACGCCACCGGCAGCGAGTTCGTGATCTCGGTCAACGACACGCCGATCTTCGTGCGGGGGGCGAACTGGGTACCCGGCCACACCTTCCTGAGCCGGACGAGTCGTCCCAGCTACCAGCGATCGATCACCGACGCCGTCGACGCGGGGATCAACCTGCTCCGGGTCTGGGGTGGCGGCATCTACGAGACCGACGACTTCTACGACATCTGCGACGAGCTCGGCGTGCTGGTCTGGCAGGACTTCCTGCTGGCCTGTGCCGCGTACGCCGAGGAGCAGCCGTTGTGGGGCGAGATCGAGGCGGAGGCCCGGCAGGCGGTGGCCCGGCTCGCGAAGCATCCGAGTCTGGTGATCTGGAACGGCAACAACGAGAACATCTGGGGCTACGTGGAGTGGGGCTGGCGAGCACCGCTGGCCGGCCGGACCTGGGGCGACGGCTACTACACCGAGCTGTTCCCGGCCATCGTGGCCGAGCTCGACCCGCGGACGCCCTACTCGCCGGGCAGCCCGTTCTCGTACGCGAAGTACCACCACCCGAACGACCCCCGGCACGGCACCATGCACATCTGGGACGTCTGGAACCAGGTGGACTACCGGCATTATCGGGACTATCCGGCCCGCTTCGTCTCCGAGATGGGGTTCCAGGGCCCACCGGCCTGGTCCACGCTCACCTCGGTGGTGCACGACGAGCCGATGGATCCCTACGGCGAGCAGATGCTGGTGCACCAGAAGGCGGCCGACGGCAACCTCAAGCTGGCCCGCGGACTCGGCGACCACCTGCCGATGTGGCCGACCGAGCCGCAGGTCGACCTCGACGACTGGCACTGGACCACCTCGCTCAACCAGGCTCGCGCCGTCGGCTACGGCGTGGCCCATCTCCGCAGCCACTACCCGCTCAACCGCGGTGCGGTGGTGTGGCAGCTCAACGACACCTGGCCGGTGATCTCCTGGGCGGCGGTGGACAGCCACGGCATCCGCAAGCCCCTGTGGTTCGCCCTGCGGGACGTCAACGCGGACCGGTTCCTGACCATCCAGCCGCGGTCGGACTCGGCGGACGAGCGGCCGACGCTGCTGCTGCACAACGACACGCCGGACCCGTGGTCGGGCCAGGTGACGATCAGCCGGCGCCGGACGGTCGGCGGCGACGAGCCGCTGGCCACGCAGTCGGTCTCGTTCGCGCTGGAGCCGCGCGCCGCCACGGCGATTGCGATCGACGACGAGCTGCGGTCGACCTCCGTGCCGACCGAGGAGTACCTGGTCGCCGAGACGGAGTCCGCGGCGGCGGCGTACTGGTACTTCGTCGAGGACCCCGAGCTGAACCTGGCCGCTCCGGCCGAGGCCCTGGAGGTGGCGGCTGAGCGGACCGGTTCCGGCTTCGCGGTACGGGTCTCGGCCTCGGCCTTGGTCAAGGACCTGACGCTGTTCCCGGACCGCCTCGACCCCGAGGCAAGCGTCGACACGGCCCTGGTCACGCTGTCGGCCGGCCAGAGCCACACCTTCGCGGTGACCTCGTCGCGATCCGACCTGGACCCGGCGGCGCTCACCCGCCGGCCGGTCCTGCGCAGCGCCAACGACCTCATCGCGCGCTGAGGGCCACCTGGCACGATGGCCCGGTGGATCCGGTGCTGGTCGTGGGCGGCGGCATCTCCGGCATCGCTGCCGCCCGTGAGCTGCAGCGGGCGGGGCGGTCGGTCGTGGTCTGCGACCGCGGCCGACGGCTGGGTGGGCGGATGGCCAGCCGGACCACCGACGGCCGGCCGGTCGACATCGGCGCGTCCTACTTCACCGTCTCCGACCCGGCGTTCGCGGCCGTGGTCGAGGACTGGCAGCACCGCGGCCTCGCTCGGGAGTGGACGGACACCTTCGCCGTCCTCGGTGATCCGGAGAAGTCGTCCACGTCGGGCCCGATGCGTTGGGCCGCGCCGCAGGGACTCCGCAGCCTGGTCGAGGATCTCGCCACCGGGCTGGATGTGCGGTCGGCGACCGTCGAACGCCTCGACCCCGGACTGGTCGTCGCCGGGCAGGCGTAC
>DASQVF010000132.1:0-3203 GCA_035640915.1 Propionibacteriaceae bacterium | reverse complement strand
GCTCGGCCGCGGAGAGATCCGGCGCGGCGGCGGCGAGGCGCTCCGGGGAGGACCAGAGCAGGGTGAGCAGGCGCTCGGGGGTGACGTCGGCCTTCGACCGGTCACGGCGTACGGCCCGGACGGCGCGGGCGAGAACGTCGGCCATCTCGATCCGGCCCTTGATCCGGCTCGCCTCGGGCGACTCGACGGCGCTGCCCACCACACCGGGGAACAGCTCGCCGACCGTCGACAGCACCACGTCGGTCTCGCCGAGGGACGGCAGCACCTGGTCGATGTAGCGCAGGAAGGTCGCGTTCGGGCCGATGACCAGCACTCCGCGCCGGGCGAGCTCGTCACGGTGGGTGTAGAGCAGGTACGCCGCGCGGTGCAGGGCGACGACGGTCTTGCCGGTGCCGGGACCGCCCTGCACCACCAGGACCCCGGGCAGGCCGGCGCGGATGATCGCATCCTGCTCGGCCTGGATGGTGCCGACGATCTCCGACATCCGGCCGGTGCGGTCGGCCGCCAGCGAGGCGAACAGCGCCGCCTCCCCGATCAGGTTGCTGTGGTCACGACCGTCCAGCGCGGTCAGGTCGAGGATGTCGTCGTCGACGGCGACGACGGTCCGGCCGTTGAGCCCGATGTGGCGTCGACGACGCACTCCCATCGGTTCCGCCGATGTCGCCCGGTAGAAGGGCTGCGCCACCGGCGCGCGCCAGTCGATGAGCAGTGGGTCGTAGTCGTCGTCGAAGAGCCCGACGCGGCCGACGTAGAACGTCGTGTCGTCGACGGTGTCGATCCGGCCGAAGCACAGACCGCGCTCCACGGTCATCAACTGGCCGGCACGACCTGCGTAGGTCCTGGCGAACGACTCGCGTTCGGTCGCCGCCTGGTCCGTGCCGGTCGTCGGACCCCGGTGGGCCTGTTGCAGGTCCGCGGCGGCGCGGGCGCGGGCGCGGTCCAGCACCTCGTACAGCATCGTGACGTAGCTCTGTTCCTGGGCGATCTCGTGCCTCAGCACGCTCTCGGTCATACCTCTCCTTGCCCCTTAAATGGTGGTACTTGACGAACATTGCCGTCTGGGCTACTCTGAAATTGAGCGCCGGAATTCCGGTGCTTTTCTTGTGCCCAGACAAATACGACAGGATATCAATCCACGTCGGTTCTTGGCAATATCCGAGAATGGCGAAAGCCCCGTCGGAGATATCGAATTCCGCCGACTACGTAGCGGCAATTGGTGGCGACGCGGACGGCTGTCATACTGGTGGGGTGGACAGGCCCGGACCCGGCGCGCCAGGCACGCGCTGACCCGAGTCAGGCGTGCCGGCTCCCAGACACTGCAGCACCAACTGCGGATGAGATGATCGCCGCCCTCTGAACGCAATCTGACGACCGGTCAGCGAGCAGTCCCTGCCCGCTCGTCATTCGGAAGCAACCGGTCGTGTTTCTCCTTGCTCTGCTTGCCTTCTTCGCCATCGCCCTGCCGGACGCCATGTTGGGTGTCGCCTGGCCGTTCATGCGGATCACCTTCGACCAGCCGCTTGCGGCGATGACCCTGGTGCTGCCGTTCGGGGTCGCGGCCACCATCGTCTCGACGAGCAGCTGGACCTGGGCCGCCGCTCGGCTGGGTCTGGGCCGGCTGCTTGCCGGCAGCCTCGCCATGTCCACGGCAGCGCTGCTGATCTCGGCCACGGCACCCGCCTACTGGGTCGTCGTGGCCTGCGCGGTGTTGTTCGGGCTCTCAGCGGGAGCGATCGACGCCGCGCTCAACGCGTACGCCGTGCAACACTTCGGCCCGCGCCGGATCAACTTCATGCACGCGGCCTACGGGGTCGGAGCGGCCACGTCGCCGCTGGTGGTCACCGCCGTGGTGAGCGTGGGTACCAGCTGGCGGTGGGCCTACCTCGCCGTCATGGTCATCCAAGGTCTGCTGACCGTGCTGTTCGCGGTCACCTCGCGGCGCTGGACCGCGGCCGCTGCCGGAACCGTCGTCACGGCCCGTGCCACAGCACCTGGATCAGCGTCGGTGCGTGGGAGTTGGCACCGGCAACGTCGGGCGGTCGCCGGGCTGCTGGTCGTCGTGGTGGAGGTGGGCCTGGAGTCGGCCGTCGGGTTGTGGGCCTTCGTCTTCCTCTTCGAGGCGATGGCCGTGCCGGCCGCTGCCGCCGGCCTCGTGGTCTCGGGATACTGGGCCGCCATGATCGTCGGCCGGGTCCTGCTGGGCACCCTGGCCGAACGGGTCGGGATCTGGCCGGTCCTCGCGACGTCCGCCGCGACGGTGGTCGTCGCCGCTGCTCTGCTAGTGACCCGCGAGCCGGTCCCCGCCGCTGTCGGGATCGTCCTGCTGGGACTGGCGCTGGCGCCGGTCTTTCCGCTGCTGATGCTCACGACCGCGGAGCGGACGCCGGCCGGCTCCGTCGACCGCCTGGTGGGGTACCAAGCGGCGGCGTCAACCGTCGGCTCGGTCACTTTCGGGAGTGCAATCGGCCTTGCCATGGGGGCCGACCCGGCGGCATTCGGCATCTGCACCCTTGTCCTCGCCCTGCTGAGCGGCGGCGGAATCTGGGCGCTTCGGCCCGGCCGTGCAACTCCGGCAAAAATGCGGCGCGCAGCAACCGAGGCCGGTAGCCGAAGCGGCTCCAGTAAATAAGGTGAAACGCTGCTGCCCGACCATGACCATGAGGCCAGTTCGCCGCGGGCGGTCACAGAAATCTAGACCATCTGCCGCAGATCAACTGGCGTGAAGAAGTTCGCGCATCTGGTGTCCCTGGACACGAGTGTCAGGACGGCAGCAGTGCATAAACGAGCGTCGCGGCACACAGCCGCTGATCCGTGACCGTTTCAATTCCACCCTCGAGAGGTAAGTAACCCCGCGGAACCCGAGGAGGGGAGTCGATATGGCGCTGTACAGCAGCAGCACGGGCGGTGCGCCCGCGCGCCCGCTGGTCGCCGAGCTCGTGGGCACGTTCATTCTGGTTTTCGTCGGCTGCTCGGTCGCGGTGGCCGGGGCGTTGCAGCGTCCCATCGCGGGACCTCCGTATGACTCGCTGGCCGTCGCGCTGGCCTTCGGCATCACCCTGGTTGCGGTCGTGGCGGCCATCGGACACGTGTCCGGCGGTCACGTGAACCCGGCCGTGACGATCGGACAGGCGGCGATCGGACAGTTCCCGTGGCGCAGCGTGCCCGGCTACATCGGCGCACAGCTCGCCGGGGCGATCCTCGCC
>DASQVF010000131.1:0-4903 GCA_035640915.1 Propionibacteriaceae bacterium | reverse complement strand
CCCGCCCCGGGTGCAGCCCGTGCTGGGCGAGTGGGGACCGGCGAACGTGCCGACCACCAAGCAGAAGCGGCGGATGCGGATCTGGGTGGGTCTGGCGCTGCTGGGCGCCATGCTCGCGATCTTCCTGCTCGGCTGGTACGTCTACTACTCGATGACCGGGAACATCGGCTTCGGCATCGGCGACGACGAGCAGTTCCTCCGCGACTGGTTCACCCGCGCCGGCTGACCTCGGCCGCGGCCTCCGGGCCCTGCTCCAGCAGCACGGTGAAGGCCTCGGCGCCGTTGAGGATCGGGACCTTCAGCTCGACCGCCTTGTCGTACTTCGAGCCGGGCGAGTCCCCCACCACCACGAACGAGGTCTTCTTCGACACCGAGCCGGCGACCTTCCCGCCCCGGGAGGTGATCGCCTCCGCCGCGGAGTCCCGGGTGAAGCCGTCGAGCGAGCCGGTGACCACGACCGCGATCCCGGCCAGCGTCTGCTCGCGGCTCTCCTTCGGCTCGTCCCGCATCGCACAGCCGGCGGCCTGCCACTTGCGGATGATCGCCAGATGCCAGTCGACGGTGAACCATTCGGCGATGGACGTGGCCATGGTGGGACCGATCCCCTCGACCGCTGCCAGCTGCTCGGGCGTGGCGGCGGCGATGGCGTCGATGGACCCGAAGGTGGCCGCAAGGTCGGGCGCGGTCGACGGTCCGACGTGGCGGATGGACAGGGCGACCAGGAACTTGTCCAGCGGCCGGGTCTTGGCCTGCTCCAGGTTGGCCAGCAGCTTGCTGCCGTTGGCCGACAGGGCGCCGGACTTGGTGGTGAAGAACTCGGTGCTGAGCAGCTTGTCCTCGGTCAGGTCGAACAGGTCGCCCTCGTCGCTCAGCAGGCCGGCCTCCAGGAGAGCCTGACCGGACTGGTAGCCGAGCACCTCGATGTCCAACGCGTTGCGGCTCGCCACATGGAACAACCGCTCCCGCAGCTGAGCCGGACAGGACCGGGTGTTGGGGCAGCGCAGGTCGGCGTCGCCCTCCTTCTCGTAGGCGAGCGCGGTGCCGCACGCCGGGCAGGAGGTGGGCATCACGAACTCGCGTTCGGTGCCGTCGCGCAGGTCCACCACCGGACCGACGATCTCCGGGATCACGTCGCCGGCCTTGCGCAGCACCACCGTGTCGCCGATCAGCACGCCCTTGCGCTTCACCTCGCCGGCGTTGTGCAGCGTGGCCATGCCCACCGTCGACCCGGACACCTGCACCGGCTCCATCACGCCGAACGGCGTGACCCGGCCGGTCCGCCCGACGTTGACGCTGATGTCCAGCAGCTTGGTGGTCACCTCCTCCGGCGGGTACTTGTAGGCGATCGCCCACCGCGGCGCGCGCGAGGTCGAGCCGAGCTGGTCCTGCACCGTCCGCTCGTCGAGCTTGACCACCACACCATCGATCTCGTGCTCGCTCGCGTGCCGGTGCTCGCCGAAGTAGCTGATGTAGGACCACACCTCCTCCAGCGTCGGCGTGAGCCGGCGGTGCGGACTCACCGGCAGGCCCCACCGCTCGAGCGCGTCGTACGCGGCGGAGAGCCGGTCGGCGGTGAAGCCCTCGAGCACGCCCAACCCGTGGCTGACGAAGCCGAGGTTGCGGGACGCGGTGACCCGCGGGTCCTTCTGGCGCAGCGACCCGGCCGCCGCATTCCGCGGGTTGGCGAACGGGGCCTTGCCCTCGGCGACCAGCGCCTCGTTGAGCGCGGTGAACTCGCTCACGGCGAAGTAGACCTCACCGCGGACCTCCAGCAGCCGCGGAACGTCCTCGCCGCGCAGCCGCTCCGGGACCACGGTGATCGTGCGGACGTTGGCCGTGACGTCCTCACCCATCCGACCGTCGCCCCGGGTGGCCGCCCGGATCAGCCGGCCCTGCTCGTAGACCAGGTCCAGCGCGAGTCCGTCCACCTTCAGCTCGCACAGGTAGCCCGACTGGGCGACCCGCTTCTCCCCCAGCTCGCGGACCGCCCGGGCGGCCCACCGGTCCAGCTCCTCGCGGCTGAACACGTTGTCCAGGCTCATCAGCCGTTGCAGGTGCTCGACCGGGGCGAAGGTCGTCGACGGCGGTCCGCCGACCTGCTGGGTCGGCGAGTCCGGGGTGCGCAGCGAGGGGTAGGCGTCCTCGATGGCATTCAGCTCCCGCATCCCCGCGTCGAACTCACCGTCGGAGATGGTCGGGGCGTCGAGCACGTGGTACCGCCAGCGCGCCTCGTTGAGGATGTCGGTCAGCTCCGCGTGCCGGCGGCTGGCCTCCGCCTCGGCGGGATCCCGCTCGATCTCGACCTCGCCGTCCGCACTCTGCTCCACCGATGCCACGTCAGCACAGTAGTGCCCGGTTACGACAGCGGAGTGGCCGTGACGATCACGTTGTCGCGGTAGCCGGTGGAGCGGCGGTAGGGACCACCGCAGGTGATCACCACGAGGGTTTCCGGTCCCTCGCGGGCGAAGATCTGCTCGAGCGGAACGCGCGCCTTCCGGATCACGTTCACCTCGGTCACCGAGTAGCGGCGGGAAGTCCCGTCCACGGCGGCCAGCTCGATCTCGGTGCCCTCGTCGACCCCGCGCAACGCGGCCAGCGGGCCCAGTCCCTCGGCCTTGGTGTCCACGTGTCCCGCGAGCACGGTGGTGCCGGCCTGGTCGGCGGGACGGGCGCCGAACCGGTACCACCCCAGGGCGAACGCGGTGTCCGGCAGCTCCATCCATCCGTCGTCGGCCACCCCCACCGGCTGCACCGGGAGGTCGACGTTCCCGAGGACGAAGCGGTCGGGACGGGTCCTGCGGTCCGTGCCCGCCGGGCTGGGCTCGGTGCCGGTGACCGGCACCGAGACGGTCGCGGTGGGTGCCGGTCGCTTCTTCGTCGGTGGCGTGGTGGGAGCCGGGGAGGGTGCGGCCGGGGATGGAGAGGAGGACGGTCCGGCCGCACCCGGTTCCGGTGACGGTGGCGCACAGGCCGCTACGGCGCAGAGCACGCCGAGGGCGACGAGCCGCAGTGCGACCCGCCGCCCCCGGCCGACGAGCTCAGCGACGGGTCGCCGCCTTCAGCTGCACCGTGCGACCGAGCACCACCGCGCCGCCGCCGACCAGCAGAGCGAGCAGCAGGTATCCGGTCCCGTTGCGGTCGGCCAGACCGGCCTCACCGGCGTCCACGCCGTGCGGCGCGGAGTGCAGGCCCGAGATGGTCTGGACGGCGAGCTTCAGGTTGTCGTCCTCCAGGCTCCCCCAGGCGTACACGATGGTGTTCTTGCCCTCGGCAACGGTGACCTCGGCCGGGCCGATCACCGGGTCGGTGGTCCCGGCGGCAGCGACGGAGGCCTCGACGGTGCCGGCGTCCAGGTTGAGCACCTCTTCGTCGGGGTTCGAGAGGTCGCTGATCACGGCGTCGCCCCCGGCCAGGATGTCGACGGCCGGCGCGGCAGCGGTGTGCCGGACGGTCAGCCGGCCCTGCCCGGCGTCGGTCCGGCTGGTGTCGTTGGTGAACAGGGTCGCCGTCGGGTCGCCGCCCTCGTCGAGGTGGGCCACCGCGGTGTAGTTGCCGCCCGACTTCAGGTCCAGGTCGACCGGACCGATGGCCGGATCGGAGTCGTCCTCTGCGTCCGCGGCGGTGATGGCCACCTCGTAGCTGCCGGCAGCCAGGTCCAGCGGACCGGCCAGCGTCCCCGGCTTGAAGTCATTGAGCGTCCGCTCACCGTTGACGTAGACGTCGACGGTCAGCCCGGGAACCCCGTGCAGCACCGACAGCTTGACCCCGTCAGCGGCATACGCGGGGGCGGCCAATCCGGCCCAGACCACGGCGGTCGCCCCGAGCAGGGCGACCAACTTTCCTTTCATGTGAATCTCCTCACCATTGGAAGTAGGTGCCCTGTGTTCAGGGCGGGGTGAGGTTTCGGATGCAGCGAGGTTCTACTTGGCCGTCGACGCCGAGGCGGCGGACGGCGTGGTCTCCCGCGGCTTGTGCCGCCAGGTGTAGGAGCAGAAGGCGGTGGCCACGCACAGGTAGAGCACACCCCAGAACACATGGAACCCGACGATGCCGGCGAAGCCGAGGGTGATCTGGATCCCGGCCATCGCCAGCATGAGGAGCGGCAGGAAGAAGGCCCAGCCCGGTCCACCGGCCCGCCGGTAGTTGAACCCGAAGATCGTCGACAGCGCGGTCAGCACCAGGACGGCGAAGGCGTTCGTCGCGTGCGCGATCAGCAGCCCGTTCACGCCGTCCAGGTAGCCCGAGCCGAGACCGGCCTGGCCGATCGCGAAGCCCAGCAACACAGTCGACAGGATGCGGAGCTGCTTGATCTGCACGGGCTCATTGTGCCCGACGCGCGGCGCCCCGGTCAGGAGGCAGGTCAGGAGGCCAACTGCTCGGTCACGATGTCGGCCGCGGTGCGCACCGTGCGCAGGGCGCGGACGGCGTCGGCGCTGGTGCCGCCGGCCAGGCCGCAGGCCGGCGTGATGATCAGCTGCCCGCTCCGGGCGGGGTCGGTACCGAGGTCGCGGATCAGAGTCAGCACCCGGCGGGCGACCTGGTCCGGGGAGGTGCCGAGCGCACCCGTCGGCAGCGCGCCCAGGCCGATCTCGAGCCCGGCCTCGAAGGCGGTGCCGATCGCGTCCCGGGCCGCGCCGGCAAGCTGGTCGGTGTCGACAAGCACGCCCGCTACCCCGGCACCCGAGAGCAGCTCCACCGGCGGGTCGGCGGCGCAGCAGTGCACGAGTACGGGCGTGTCGGGCAGCCGCTCGACCAGATACCGCAGAGCGGTGCTCGCCTCCGGCGGCTCGACGGGGCGATGCCGGGACAGCCCACTGGCGGTGGCCACGCACAGGTAGAGCACACCCCAGAACACATGGAACCCGACGATGCCGGCGAAGCCGAGGGTGATCTGGATCCCGGC
>DASQVF010000130.1:0-2056 GCA_035640915.1 Propionibacteriaceae bacterium | reverse complement strand
CGTAGGGTCGAGCCATGGTGCTGCTGACTGAGGACGCGCGGCAGCGGCGGCGGCGGGAAGCCCAGCGGCGGGCTGCGGTGTGTGCGCTGGTCATCGTGCTGATGATCGTCAGCGTGTTCGTGCCGACCATCGGGGTGCAGGCGGCGGACGGCGTCGTGGGTCGGTGGATGTTCGGGGCCAGCAAGTTCTTCCTGTTCGCGGATGTGACCTCGGGCGGCTTCGGGTTCGACCTGGACGTCCCGACGGCGGCCGCCGGGATCAACCTGGCCTTCTACGGGCTGTCGCTCCAGCACGTCGGGCTGGTCCTCGGCTTCTTCAGCGTGTGGGCCCTGGCCACGGAGTCGGTGGGGCGCTGGACCCGGCGGGGTCTGCTCGTGGCCGGCTGGCTGTTCGCGCTCAGCGCTCCGGTGATGATGACCGCCTACCGGCTGCTCGAGGGTGGCGGCATTCCTGCGTACCTGGGCTGGGCCTGGGCGGTCAACCTGGTCACCGGCGTGATCATGATCGTCGGCGCCCGGGCGGCCAAGGCGCGGTTGGACAGCACCTGGTACTGGGCCCGCCCGGAGTGGATCAGCTGACCCAGGAACGGCTTTCGGTGTCCACAGGGTTATCCCCAATGTGGACGAGTTACAACAGTGGGATTAACCGAGCCGGTCGGCCCGACTATTTCCAGAGGGTGGCGATGAGGAAGGCCGCGGCCATGCCGCCCATGCCGATGAGGATGTTCCAGTTCCCGAGGTCGCTCATGTACGGGATGCTCTGGCCGGCGACGTAGTAGGTGATGAGCCAGGCCACACCGAGCAGGCCGACGGCGATGAACGTCGGCGGCACCCAGCGCCGACTCGACGGAGCCTTGACCTTCTTCGGCTTCGCCGGTCGCTGCGCCTTCGCCTTCTGCTTCTCGGCGGCGGACTTGCGGACCTTGGACTCAGGCACGTGGGAGAGAATAGCCGGGTGAGCACGGCGAAGATCCTCGTGATCGACAACTACGACTCGTTCGTCTACAACCTGGTTCAGTACCTGGCTCAGATCGGGGCCGAGGTCGAGGTCTGGCGCAACGACGATCCGCGGTTCGCCGATCCGGGTTTCGCCGACGCCTTCGACGGGATCCTGCTCTCGCCCGGTCCCGGTACGCCGGAGGAAGCCGGCGTCTGTGTCGAGGTGGTCGCGCAACAGGCCGGGCGGCTACCGATCTTCGGCGTCTGCCTGGGGCTGCAGAGCATCGGGGTGGCGTACGGCGGGGTGGTGGACCGCGCTCCGGAGCTGCTGCACGGCAAGACCTCGCTGATCCTGCACGACGGGGCGGGCGTGCTGGCCGGGCTGCCGTCGCCGTTCACCGCCACCCGCTACCACTCGCTGGCCATCGAGCCGGGCTCGATGCCGAAGGTGCTCGAGGTCACCGCGACCACGCCGAGCGGGGTGATCATGGCCGTACGCCACCGGGAGCTCCCTGTCGAGGCGGTGCAGTTCCATCCCGAGTCGGTGCTGACCGAATGGGGCTACCAGATGCTGGCCAACTGGCTGGCCGCCTGCGGTGACGCCGACGCGCCCGCTCGCGCCGTGGGCATGGCCCCGCTGATGTCGTCCCGCTGAACTCTGGCCATCGAGCGCGAACGGCGCTTTAGCGCACGCCGCGGGGGCGGAACTGAACGCTGATCCGCGGGCCCACTGACCGCGTCGTCTTGGGAATCGCGTGCTCCCAGGTGCGCTGGCAGGAGCCGCCCATCACCAGCAGGTCGCCGTGGCCGAGCTGGTGCCGGATGGTGGCGCCGCCGCCCCGTGCTGAGCTGGCTACGCCACCGGCGCGGGGCCGCAGCAGGAAGGATCGCGGGGAGCCCAGGGACACGATCGCGACCATGGTGTCCTCAGTCTTGCTGCGGCCGATGGTGTCGCCGTGCCAGGCCACCGAGTCCCGGCCGTCGCGGTACAGGCACAGCCCGGCGGTCGTGAACGGCTCGCCCAACTCGGGCCGGTAGTGCGCGTTGAGGTACTCCCGGGCCGTCACCAGGTCGGGGTGGGGCAGCGGGTCGTCGTCGCCGTAGAAGCAGACCAGCCG
>DASQVF010000129.1:0-3530 GCA_035640915.1 Propionibacteriaceae bacterium | reverse complement strand
AGGGTAAAGCCGACCCAGCAGGCGATGTCGCTGCGGGTCGGCTTTCCCTTCCACGGGAGCCGCTCGTCGTCCCACCAGGGCTTTTCGGTCTCGCCTTCGCTCGGGGGCTTGTCCGTCTCGCCTTCGCTCGGGGGCTTGTCGGCGGCCGGGCGGTTCGGCCTAGTTTCGTCGATGGTAGGCCTCGCGCCAGGTCGGGACGATCGGCTTCCAGGCCAACCGCATCCTTGCCTCGCCCGGGGTCCGGTCGGCCTTGAGGTTGTTGCACCGGGTGCAGGCGGCGACAGTGTTCAGCCAGGTGTTCAGGCCGCCCCGGGACTGCGGCAGCAGGTGGTCCACGGTGTCCGCGGGCCCCGAGCAGTAGGCGCAGGTGTGGTGGTCACGGCGCAGCACGCCGCGCTTGGACCAGGCCGGGCTGCGGGCGTACAGGAACGTCGTCTTGACGTAGCGGATCAGCCGCAGCACCAGCGGCCACGGGTAGGGCCCGATCTTCCGGTCGGCGTGGGCCTCCTCGACGATGGCCACCTCGCGGACCAGCATCCGGATGGCGTGCTGCACCGAGACCGTGTGCAGGGCGGTGTTGTCGGTATTCAGCACGATGACGCCGGCCACTGCACACCTCCTTCCGCCGCAGCCGCCTCCTCAGGGTGCCCGACCGCAGAGGGCGCTGTCCAAGAGGATTATGACCGGTGGGTTCAAGATCTTGCCGCATTGTCATCAGGTGTTCCCCTGCGGACCACGCGGGGAGCTGGCCAGCTCCCGGCGGTGGCAGATCTGCTCCTCCGGTGACCGGGGCGAGGACTAATCTGCCGCTATGGCGAGTCCACGGAACGCGCTCCGGCGACTCCAGGCCCGCCGGAGCACCATGCTCGCGGTCGTCGGCCTCACCCTCATCGCTCTCGGCGTGATCCTGACCTTGACCGGGGGCGTCGGGGACGTGGTACCCACGGTGCTCGCAATCGTCGGCCTCGGGTCGCTGATTCTCGGCTTGGCGACCGGCATGCAGCTGGTCTTCGAGAACTTCCGCTACTCCCGGGACCAGGCCTACTACGACCAGGACGAGGACGAGTGACCAAGCTCGCCGCTTGACCAAGTCGAATAAACGTTCGATTATGGGTGAGTGTCCGCTGCCCTGACCACCAACCCCCGGGTGCACGAGCTGCGCCAACGGGTGCAGCGGATGCAGGGGTCGGCGGTCACCCGGACCCTGGAGTCCCTGCCGGGGCTGGCCGGGGTCCTGCCGCTGCGGACCGGAGGAGCGTACGCGACCGACAGCCTGAGCCTGGCCATGGCCCTGCTGGCCGGGCCGTCCGCGGCGGGGGAGTGGTCGGCGGTGGTCGGGATGCCCGACTTCGGGCTGGAGGCAGCGGCGGCGTACGGGCTGGACCTGGACCGGACGGTGGTCGTCCCCCGGCCCGGCGAGCACTGGCTCAGTGTGACCGCCGGACTGCTGGACGTGGCCGGGGTGGTGCTGGTCCGTCCCTACGCGGCGGTCACCGAGCACCAGGCCGAGCGGCTGCGGGCCCGGCTGCGGCAGAAGGACGCCGCTCTGGTCTGCCTGGGCGCCTGGCCCCGGGCGGACGCCACGCTGCGGGTGACCCGCTCGACCTGGATGGGACTGGGTCAGGGTCACGGCCACCTGGTCGCTCGGCAGGTCGAGGTGGTGGTCCGCACCGGCACCTCGCCGCAGACGGTGTCGCTGTGGCTGCCGGCGCCGAACCAGAGCGTGCTGATGGCCGCAGGGACCGAGGCCGAGGTCGATGCCGCGCCGGACGTGCGGGCGGTGGGCTAGTGGCCCGCGTCTTGGAGCGGCACAGCGAGCGGAGCGAGCAGTCCGATACTGCGCGAGCGAACAGACCAGACCAGAGAGTGATGGTGGTGTGGGTCCCGGACTGGCCGGTCGTTGCGGCGGCGACCCAGTCGGGTGCGGACCCGCAGCAACCCCTGGCGGTGGTCGAGCACGGGGAGGTCTACGCCTGCTCCGCGGCGGCCCGTCTCGAGGGCGTACGCCGGGGCATGCGGCGTCGGGACGCGGCCGCGCGCTGTCCCGAGCTGACCGTGCTGGACCGGGCCGCCGAGCACGAAGCCAGGACCTTCGAGGTCGTGCTGTCCGCGGTGGAGGAGGTCGCCGCCGGAGTGACTCCGATCCGGCCCGGGCTGTGTGCCCTGGGCGTGGCCAGCCGGTACCACGGCGGCGAGGCGCAGGCGGCCGGGGTGGTCGCCGAGCACCTGGTCGCCGCCGGGCTGTGGGACTGCCGGCTCGGCATTGCCGACGGCATCTTCGCGGCCGAGCAGGCGGCCCGGCAGACCGCGCCGCAGGACTGCTGCGTGGTCGCGCCCGGCTGCTCGGCGGCGTTCCTGGCCGGGCTGCCGGTCAAGGTGCTGGACGACCCGGACCTCGCCATCCTGCTCCGCCGGCTGGGCATCCGCAGCCTGGGCGACTTCGCCGCTCTGGCGCCGCGGGACGTGCTGACCCGCTTCGGCGTACGCGGGGCCGGGCTGCATCGGCTGGCCCGCGGGGAGGACGCGCGCCCGGCGGTCTCCCGCCGCCCGCCGCTGGAACTGGAGCAGCGGGTGGTCTTCGAGCCGGGGCTGGAGACCATCGAGCCGATCGTGTTCAGCACCCGGCAGACCGCCGACCGGCTGGTCGCCGAGCTGTCCCGGCACGGCCTGGTCGCCACCCAGGTGCGGGTCGAGGTGACCACCGACGGGGGGTGGACCGGGTCCCGGATCTGGGCCCACTCGCGCTGGTTCACCGCGCCCGACGTGATCGACCGGCTCTACTGGCAGCTGCAGGGCGATCCCGCCCCGGAGCCGGTGATCGCGGTGCGGCTGCTGCCGGAGGCGGTGGAGTCGCTGGCCGACCACGGCGAGGGACTGTGGGGCGGCACCCGCGACGACCAGGTGGAGCGGGGTATCGCCCGGTTGCAGGGGATGCTCGGTCCGGAGGAGGTCCTGGCCCCCGCCGTGCAGGGCGGTCGCGGTCCGCGGGACCGGCAGTCGCTGACCCCGTGGGGAGAGCGCCGCGGCGAAGGGCGCGACCCCCAGCTGCCCTGGCCGGGGAGCATCCCGCCGCCCGCGCCGGCCCGGGTGTTCGCCGAGCCGCGGCCGGCCGAGGTGCGCGACGCCGACCGGCGGACGGTGCTGGTCGACGGGCGCGGCCTGCTCAGCGCGCCCCCGGCGACGCTGGCGGTCGACGGCGCCGGTCCGCTACGGGTCGAGGCCTGGGCCGGTCCGTGGCCGATCGACGAGCTGTGGTGGGACCCGGTCCGGGCGCGTCAGGTGGCCCGGTTCCAGCTGGTCGGGGTGGACGGCAGCGCCTGGCTGCTGAGAGTGGAGGACGGCACATGGTGGACGGAGGCCCGTTATGACTAGAAGTGTCCTGGAGCCTGGCTCTCGGAGCCCGAACTCGACCGGTGTCGACTTCAGGCCCTCGGATCACGGGATCAGGGGCCCGAGCTCGACCGGGAGCGGCTCCTGGCCAGAGCCGCTGCGCCGCCGGCTTGCGGTTCTGCTGGGTCTGCCGCAACGGG
>DASQVF010000128.1:0-13325 GCA_035640915.1 Propionibacteriaceae bacterium | reverse complement strand
CACCCGGGGACGATGCTGCTGGTCACGGCCGTGGTCGTCTGGATCGTGTACCGGTCGCGTGGCTACTACCGCGCGTGGCGACAACGCCACCCACCTGAGTGGATCGGGTCTGCGCTGCTCGTCGATGCGGTTCCGGCTTCGCTGCCGATCATCGGCTTCCTGGTGACCAGCCGCATCCTGGACCACAGCGGTCAGTCGCTGACGATCGCCTACGGCATCGCCGAGGTGTCGCCGCCGCTGGTCTATGCCGGCATCGCCAGCATGATCGGCGCCTTGGGCGCGTTCATGACGTCCAGCAGCACGGCGTCGAACGTGCTGTTCGCCGGGGTGCAGGCCGAGGTGGCGCAGGCGGCGAATCTTCCGACGGAGACCATCATCGCCGCGCAGGCCGCGGGTAGCGCGTACGGCAACGCGATTGCGCCGGCCAACATCGTGTTGGGCACCAGCGTCGCCGGCATCAAGGGTCAGGAAGGCTCCGTTCTGCGCGTGACCATGCCGTGGACCATCATCGTCGCGGTGCTCACGGGCGTAGCGACTATCGCCCTCGTTCTTCTGGATTGAGGTGGCATGAACCACTGCACCAGGAGCCCAGGGAGGTTGGCAAGGAACTTCGACGACCGGACCTCGTAGCGACCTCAGGAGGAAATGATGAGTCATCCCAACGGCCCGCGCACGGGCCGTCCCCCGACCCAGGCATCCAACGGACTGGTCTCGACGCCGCACTATCTCGCCAGCGCAGCAGGCCTCGAGGCCTTGCAGCGCGGAGGCAGCGCCGTGGATGCAGCCATCGCTGCCAATGCCGTGTTGTGTGTCGTCTATCCGCATATGTCGGGCTTGGGGGGCGATGGCTTCTGGCTGATCGCCGAACCGACTACTGGCCGCGTCCATGCGATCGACGCCAGCGGGCCGGCCGCAAGCAAGGCCACACTCGACTACTACCGTCAGCGCAGCAACAACGGCGAGATCCCCGCGCGCGGTGCACTCGGCGCGCTGACCGTTCCGGGCGCGGTCGACGGCTGGCGTCTAGCCCACGAACGGTTCGGCAAGCTGCCGTGGGACTCACTGTTCCAGGCCGCCATCGGATACGCGCGAGACGGCATGCCGGTCAGCCGCTCGCTGGCCGACTGGCTGGTGCAGGACGAATCGATCCTCAAGAACTACCCCACGACCGCTGCGATTTATCTGCCTGGCCAGCGCGTGCTGCGTGAGGGGGAGCGGCTGGTACAGAGCGATCTCGCGCGCTCCTTCGAGCAGCTCGCGAGTCAGGGCGCGCGCCAAGGCTTCTACGAAGCCCGCACAGCCGAGCGCATCTGCTCGGCTGTGCAGGCGGAGGGCTCTCCGTTGGCGGCTGATGACTTTGCCGGTTTCCAGGCAGAGTGGGTGGAGCCGATCACGGCCACGTATCGCGGTTATGACGTCTATGAACTGCCGCCGAGCACCCAGGGCTTCACCGCGCTCCAGATCTTCAACCTGCTGGCCGGCTACGACGTTTACGCCTGGGGGGAGGGCACGGCGGACTACTACCACCACATGGCCGAGATGGTGAAGGTCGCCTTTGCCGATCGGGACGAATGGCTGACCGATCCGAGGTTCGTGGACATCCCGGTCGACCGGTTGATCAGCCAGGAGTACGCGGACGAGCGCCGCCGCCTGATCAATCCCGAGCGGGCGCTCGACATAGGCACAGTGCCGGCGGGCATCCCATACCCGCAGCCGCACGAAAGACGGGTGCCGGAGGGTGATACCTGCTATTTCAACGCCGCTGACCAAGACGGCATGGTGGTCTCGTTGATCCAGTCGATCTACCACGACTTCGGGAGCGCCGTGGTGGGTGGCGACACCGGCATCATCCTGCAGAACCGCGGCGCGTTCTTCGCGCTCGACGAGAACCACCCCAATCACCTCCAGCCGGGCAAGCGCACCTTCCACACCCTGGTGCCCGCGTTGCTCCTGAAGGACGGCAAGCCGTTCCTCGCCTTCGGCTCCATGGGAGGTGAAGGGCAGCCACAGTCGCAGGCCGCGATGGTGACGCGCATAGTGGACTTCGGCTACGACGTGCAGCAGGCGATCGAGGCGCCGCGCTGGCTGATGGGCCGGACCTGGGGCACCCCCTCACGCAACATGTCGCTCGAGGGCCGCATCTCCGACGAGGTGGCGCGCGAGCTCAAGCGGCGAGGGCAGCCCGTCCAGATGGTCACCGACTGGAACGACAACATGGGCCACGCCCACGCTATCCGCGTCAATCGCGATCAGGGCTTTCTGGAAGGGGGAGCCGATCCGCGGGGTGATGGCGCCGCACTGGGTTACTGAACGGATCACCACCATAGGTGAGGGCACCCTTCCGGGCCCTGTCGCTTAGGCCGTCGCTCTGACACGGTGATTCCGCCGGGGGTCCCTCCGGCCAGCGGTAAGCACCTGTCCGGATTACTCCTTCAAGTGGTCAGGTCCACGTGGCCCCATCCTCATTCCCTCCCCGGCTAGGGGATGCTTTTGTTCTGGGTTGTGGTCCAATCCTCGTTCGCCGTCTTGGCCTGTCACCGGCATCGTGAGACGGTGGGCGCGTGACGCTGCACACCGATATCCCGACGCGCGCCGAGTTGGAACGGCTGGTCGCCGCGCGGGATCCACTCAGCGTCTCGGTCTACGTTTCGACGAGCCCGATCACTCAGGAGGCGCAGGCGGATCGGATCGAGCTCAAGAACCTGGCCGCAGAGGCGACGCGGCAACTCGAGGAGCTGGGGGCGGAGCGCCGTGCCGCGGCCGATGTCCGCGATTCGCTGGACGCCCTCATCGAAGACGACGACTTCTGGCGCGAGCAGGCGCGCAGCCTGGCGGTGTTCGCCTCGCCCGGCCTGGTGACGACGTTCAGGCTGCCGAACCGACTCACCAGCCTCGTTGAGGTGGGGGACCGCTTCTACGTGAAGCCGTTGCTGCGCGCGGTCACCTTTCCCCAGGCCGCGTTCGTGCTCGCACTCGCTGCCGGCTCGGTGCGCCTGGTCGAGATCACGCGGGACGGACCGCCTTTCACGGTGGACGTCCCTGGCTTGCCCGCGGACGCAGCCTCAGCGGCGGGCAAGTCGTCGATCGCCGACCGGTCCCCTGTCGGTCGGCTCCAGGGCTCCGAGGGGCAGAAGGTCAGGCTGCGTCAGTTCGCCCGGAAGGTCGACCAGGCGCTGCGCGGCGTGCTCACCGGTCTCGAGGTTCCGCTCATCGTCGCCGCGGCCGAACCGCTGGACGCGATATACCGCTCGTTGAACAGTTACCCGCACCTCGCTGGGCCGGGGATCCCGGGCAGCCCGGAGCGCGCTACCGACGCGGAGCTCGCGGCAGCAGCCCGGACCGTCCTCGACGAGGTCTATGCGGGGGAACTGTCGGAGATCCACAACCTCTTCGAGGTGCGCTTCTCGCAAGGTCGGGCGTCTACCGACCTCACGATGGTCGCGCGGGCCGCGACTTACGGGATCGTCGACACGCTCCTCGTCGACATCGACGAGAAGGTGCCCGGTTACGTCGAGGAGGAGTCCGGCGAGGTGAGGCTCGCAGACGACGACGCCTCCAGCTATGGCGTCGTCGACGAGGTCGCCAGTCGTGTGTTGCTCGCCGGTGGCCGCGTGGTCGCCGTGCGCGCCGACCAGGTGCCCGGGGGAGGGCCGCTGGCGGCGATTTTCCGGTACGCCTTCTGAGTCAGGCGCGAGGAGCCAACCGGCTGGTCGCCAGTCGGGACACATCGCGTAGACGAGCAGCCGAGTTTGAGAGTGTCCAGCTGGTCTTGCACCAGGTCCCTCTCAGCGCGGCGGTTCGTCGCTAAGGGAAGGCGATCGGCTGAGAAGGAGAGCGCTGGCTCGCGCTCTGACCTGAGCGCTGCTGCGACCGGGATGGTCAGCGGCGAGGAAGTGACTGCCGATCGCCATGCAGAAGGCGAGCAGACAGCGGGCCTCGACCTCGTCGGGATCTGAGCAGAACGTGCTGATCGCCTCACGCAGCAGCTTCATACGCCGGTTGTCCACGCGACGCAGCCGCTCAGCAACTGCGCTGTCGCGGCGGGCCCAGTCCCGGATCGCCAAGTCGATCGGGAGCAGGCGGTCGCCGGAGAAGGTGAGCTGCCCAGCCAGCCGGACCCGCTCCAGCACGTCGTCGTGCTCTCGTTCGATCCGGTCGAGGACGTCGTCGATGCACTCACGCTCCCAGGTGTCCAGCATCGCGGTCAGCAGCGCACCTCGGTCCTTGAAGTAGCCGTAGAACCCGCCCTTCGTAACACCGAGGGTCTTGGCCAGCGCCTCGACGCGCACGGCATCGACGCCCCCCGCGGCCAACGCCCGCAGCCCTTCTTCCACCCACCGCTCCCGCGGCGTTCGCAAGGATCCCAACGGCCTGCTCCACCTCGCTCACCTGGTTGTACGGTCGCGTACAACGCGATACGGTACTTATACGCAACCGTACAATTCGGAGACCCGTGATGATGGGGAAACACAGCGTAGGAGACCCCGCATGATCAGGTGGGCCGGTCGTCTCATCGTGTTGGTCGGCGCCGGGCATTTGCTGATCGCCTTGGCGCTGTACGCTCGGCCGCATTTCGGCGCTTGGTTCAGCGGCGCGCTGTGGGGAGAGGATCTCGCCGCGATGAGCGACGCCGGCGCGGCGCTGTGGCTGACGATCGACAGCTTCAGCGTGCCGCTCGTCCTGGTGGGCCTGATCGTTCTCTGGCTGGACCGACAGGGGCTCACGCCGCCGCCGTTTCTCGCATGGACCCTGGGTGTCTGGGCGGTGATCGAGGCTGTCATCTTCGGCCCGTCACCTAGTTGGTTGCTCCCAGTTGCGGCCGGACTGCTCCTCGCCGGAGCTCGCCGCGCCAAGCGCCCGGATAGCACGGAGGCAGCCCGCGCCGTTACCTCGCCATCGGCCGGGCCCAGTGCACAGGGCTGATCCGGTTCTGGGCCGACGTCAGTTCCGAGAGCACCGGGCACACGTGCTTGGTCCACCCAACGCTCCTCGCATTCGGTTGCTGGCCGACCATCCCGACCTGATCGCCGAGGTGGGCGCGCTGCGCTGGCGTGAGTGGGGCTACGCGGATCCAGACCCTGGGTTGTGGATCAGCGTGACCGCAGGCGAAGCCGGCCGAGATCGACTCCCGGTGACGCTCGTCGCCGTCGGCCCCGACGGGGATGCGACCGGGGCGGTCGCGTTGGGTGACGCTGACGGTGAGTTGAACGAGACCGAACGCCGCGGTCGATCTCCCTGGCTGCTGGGTCTCGTCGTTCGGGCCGACGCACGCAGACAAGGGGTCGGCCGGCTGCTGGTCTCCGCACTCGAGCGGCTCGCCGCAGAACGCGGGCACCGCCGGGTCTGGGTGGCCACCGGTGGCGAGGCTGTCCATTTCTACCAGCGCTGCGGTTGGGTGGAGGCCGAGTCCCTCGTGCTCGCGGCAACCAGCAACACGACAACGATCCTGACCCGACGGCTCAGCGCACTCGGTGGCCATTGCTGACGGTGTCGACGAGGGAGTCCGCCGGTGCTGAACAACTGTGGGCGCAGTGTGGAGGTCCCGTGGCTGTCGCGGGCACGCGCGGACCGAAAGGCTGGTGCACATGACAAACACCACGAACCCCGCCCCCGGACAACTGACCGACGTCCGCGACATGGTTGTCGTGCACAAGGTCTTCCGACGCGAGTTCGCCCTGATCCCTCATCTGGTTCGTGCGGTTGCTCCCGGCGACACCCGCCGGGCCGCCGTGGTCGCCGGGCACGCGCGACTGATACTCGCGGGTCTCGACATGCACCACACCGGTGAGGACGCCCTGCTGTGGCCGAAGCTGCTGGAGCGCGACGCCCCGGACAGCGAGCTGATCCACCGGATGGAGGCGCAGCATCACCGGGTCGAGGAGCTGATCGCCGCGCTCAACGTTGCACTCTCGCGCTGGGAGGACGAGGCCCGTCCGGCGGTCAGCGAGGAGGTGGCGTCGACCTTCGACGAGCTCCGGGTCGCCCTGCTCGAGCACCTCGATGACGAGGAGGAGCACATCTTGCCGATCGCCGCCCGGTGCGTGACGCAGGCGGAGTGGAACGAGTTGGGCGAGCACGGCATGGCGAAGGTCGAGAAGTCGCAGCTGCCGGTGCTCTTCGGCGCCATGCTCGAGGAGGCGACGCCCGAGGAGAAGAAGTTGATGCTCACGCTCGTGCCGCCCCCGGTCCGGCTGCTGGTCCGGACGGTCTTCGCCTGGCAGTACCGGCGCTACGTCAAGAAGATCCGCGTCGCCTGATCTGCTCGGCCAGGTCCGCCAACGCATCCATCGGCAGCGCTCGACCGGCGTCCTCGGCCCGGCGCCAGCTCTCCGGGTCGAGCTCCCGCCGTACGGTGGCCAGCCAGTGCTCGGCGCCCTCCCGGCTGGGTGGGAAGGACACCGCCACCGACGACGCCTCGGCGGTGACGGCGCCCGCCGCGAAGAGCGTGGCGGCCACGTCGAACAACCCGCGTCGCGCGGCCAACACCGCGAGCGCGGGCAGCGTGTAGACCAGCGGCCAGGTGGTGCCGACCTCGGCGGCCAACGCCCCGGCCTCGCTCAGCTTGTCGAGGGCAAGCTCGTCCGCCCCGGTGACCTCGGCCACCACGGCCTGCATGTTGAGCACCACGGCCAGCGTGAACGGCAACCCGGACCGGCGCCCGATGGCCTCGGCCTCGGCCAGGATCTCAGCGCTGGCTTCCAGGTTGCCGGCTCGGAACTGTAGCTGACCCTCGGCGAACCGGGCCTGGGCCAGTACGAAGTCGTCCCCGGCCGCCGCGGCGCGCTGCGCCGCGTCGGCCAGGGGAGCGACGGCAGCGTCGAGGTCTCCTTCAAACATCGCCGCGCCGCCCTGCAGCATCAAGGCGTCAGCCAGCATCGCGTCGATCTCGGCAACGCGGGCCAGCTCGACCACCGCCGTGGCCGCGGCCCGGGTGCCGGCGATGTCACCGGCCGCGTTCCGCAGTCCCGCCAGCGCCAGGTGCCCGGCGGCCAGGTCCTCGGCGGGAATTCGGCTCGTCAACGTGTCCGGGACGATCTCCTCCAACCAGCCCCGTGCCTCGGCACCGTGCCCCCGCAGTGCCCAGTACAGCCAGGTGTCGCCGCCGAGGCGGGCCATCCGGCCGAGGTCGCCCCGGTCCCGCAGCGTGCCGAGCGCGACCTGCAGGTTGTTGTGGTCGCGGTCCAGCCGGTCCAGCCACTCGGCCTGGGTCCTCGTGCGCAGCTCACGCCCGGCCTGCCGGCTGAGCTCGCAGAAGAAGTCGGCATGCCGGTCCCTCAGCTGCTCAGCCTCGCCGGTGGTCCGGAGCCGCTCCGCCGCGTACTCCCGAACCGGCTCCAGCATCCGGTAGCGCGGCTCGCCGCGGAAGTCCGGAGTGACCAGCGACTGCTCCACCAGACCGGCCAGTACCGGCAGCACGGCCCCGTCCTCCCCGGCCACCTGCTCGGCCGCGGCCAGCGTGAAGCCGCCGGCGAACACCGAGAGCCGACGCAGCAGCCGCTGCTCGTCGCGGGTGAGCAGGTCGTGGCTCCAGTCCAGCGTCGCGGTCATGGTCCGCTGTCGCTCCGGCCGATCCCGACTGGCCACCAGGGTGAGGGCAGCGCTCAGTCGTTCCAGCAGGGCCGGGGGCGGCAGCAGCCGAGCGTGCGCCGCGGCGAGCTCCAGAGCCAGCGGGAGGCCGTCCAACCGCTCGCAGATCGCCGCGATGGCGCGGGCGTTGGCGGCGCTGAGCTCCAGGGACGGGTTCACCGCGCGGGCGCGATCGAGGAACACCTGAGCAGCCGGGGCGGCGGCGACCGCGGCGACGTCGGGAGTGCGGGGAAGTGCCAGGGGCCCGAGGGGATAGTCCCGCTCCCAGCGGAGCCGCAGCGGGGCCCGGCTGGTGGCCAGCACGACCAGACCGGGGCACCGGTCGAGCAGCGCCGCGAGATCCGTGGCCACATCGAGCAGGTGCTCCAGGTTGTCCAGCACGATCAGGCGGCGGCGATCTCCTACGAAGGCGGCCAGGGCGTCGAGGACGTCCACCGGTCCCAGATGAGTCAGTCCCAGCACCCGCCCCATTGAGGGCAGTACCAGCGCAACCTCGCGGACGGCGGCCAGCTCGACGACCGCGATGCCGGCGGGGAAGTCCTCCACGACGCCGGCCACCGCGGCCATCGCGAGGCTCGTCTTGCCGACACCGCCCGGCCCGGTGATCGTGAGGAGTCGGGTCTCCGGCGCCCGTAAGCGGGTCACGACCTCGGCCAGCTCCGGCTCGCGGCCGAGTAGCCGGCTGGCCTGGACTAGGGCGATCGGCTCGAGCGGACTGGGAGAGGAAGGCGCTGCGGTCCCGGAGGAACGGGCCGCTTCGGCCAACCGGGTACGCGCCGGCTCATCCAGCCCCAGCGCATCCGCCAGGGCCCGGACGGTGTGCGGATACGGCCGTCGTCGCTCTCCGCGCTCCAGCGCTCCCACGGCCTTGGCGGTCAGCCGGGCTTGGGCCGCCAGCTCCTCCTGGGTCAGTGCGGCCGCCTCGCGTAGCCGTCGCAGCTGTACGGCGAACGCCCCCGGTCCCGCGGACGCTGCCGGTTCGCTCACAGCTCGCCGACCTCGCGCAGGGCGCGCTCGACGGCATCCCGGTCCGGCGGCGACAGGCCCGGGAGGAGGGCGAGGGCCCTGACCTCGTGGACGGCCTGCTGGGCGCCGGCGGCGTCGTCGAGACGGATCCGCAGCTCGGCCAGGTACGCCCAGGCGCTCGCCCGCTCGGCCGGCGGTGCCGCCGGGTTGCGGGCGAGAGCCCCGGCCAGCGTGCGCTGGGCCTGCGCCTCGGCGCCGTGCGAGTCCGCGGTGACGACGGCGTTCTCGACCGCTCGCGCCAGCGGCCCGCCGCCGGTCGAGACCCATTCGGTGCGGTCGTCCACGGACCTGGGCTCGTGCTGGTCATCGGGACGACGGGTCACCCGGATCCAGTTGCCGGCCGGGTCGAGAAGGCTGAACCCGCTCAGGCCGGCGTTGTTGGCCCGCGGCCGGGGCCGGGTGATCCGGGGCAGCCCCTTCATCGGGACCCGGCCGTACCGGTTCCGCAGGCCCTCGCTGAACAGTTCGTAGAGCGGGGCGGTGTCCGGGACCACGATGGCGCAGGTGGAGTGGCTCTGCTCGGGATCGATCCCGTCCATGCCGTAGTAGTGCAGGTCGATCGCGTTCCGCCCCAGTGCCAGGTACGGGTTCGGGCGGAGCTGGCGATAGGTGACGGTCAGGCCGAGCGAGGTCCAGAACGCCGCCATCTCGTCGATGTCCTGGCAGGGAAGCATCGGCACCATCCGGGCGTGCTCGGACCCGTCCAACACCCGCCCAGCGTATCGAGCCGACACCGCCGGCACTCTGTTCTCGGTCAGCCCTGCGACAGCTGGCTGCGGTTTTCGCTCGGGTCGTCCACTAAAGCTTCTAGCAGCAGCCGGCAGCAGAGTCGGATCGCCGCTCGCATACGGTCAGGACCGTGACGGACAAGAGACGCGTAGTGGTGACCGGCGCGGCCGGGCGGATCGGCGAGGCGGTCTGCGCCGCCCTGGCCGACCGCTGGGACCTGGTTCCGGTGGACATCAAGGCGGCAGAGGGCGTGGCCCGGCTCGACGTCACCGACGATGCCGCCTGCCGGCAGACCTTCGCCGGCGCCGACGCCGTCGTGCACCTGGCCGCCGACCCCGACCCGGAGGCCGATTGGGACAGCCTGTTGCCGGCCAATGTCGTCGCGCCCTACCAAGTCGCGTCGGCGGCCGTGGCCTGCGGCGTACGCCGGCTCGTGCTGGCCAGCAGTCTGCACGCCGTGTCAGCGGAACCGAGGGTCCGCCAGCGGCGAGCCACCGACCAACCCCGCCCGGCGAACCTCTACGGCGCCACCAAGGCCTGGGTCGAGGCGCTCGGCGCCAGCATCGCGGCCACCTCCTCGACGACGGTGGTCGCGCTCCGCATCGGCTACTTCTCCGAGGACCGGCCGCCGGCCGATGAGTGGGAGCGGTCCGCCTGGCTCAGCGCGCGGGACGCTGCCGACCTGGTCCGGGCCGCGGTGGAGGCCACCGACGTGGACGGCTTTCTCGTGGTCAACGGCATCTCCGCCAACCGCTTCCAGGTCGCCGACCTCACCGAGGCCCGCGCCCTGGGCTACCGACCGGCCGACGACGCGTGGGCCAGCCCAGACCGCTGATCGCCCGGCCGGCGAAGAACCGGAGGAACCGGACCTCGGCCTTGCGTCGCTTGAGCCAGGTGAACGCCTGGCCCCGGATCGACAGCCCGAGCCGGACAGTCTGAACGGGGGAGATGCGCAGCACGCCCGATCCTGCAGAGCTCTGGACCTGCAGGGTGGTCAGGTCCGACCACAGCCACAGGGGGTTACGCGGGTGCTGGGTCTTGGTGCCGGTCAGCGTCAGCGGGCGGCCGGCGTCGTCGGTGCCGGTGAGTCGGTAGCGCATCGCCACGTCGCCCGCGTCGGGGAACAGCTCGAGCGTCCCGGACACCGGGGCATCGGTGGCCAGTCCGTCGATCTGCGCCGTGCCCGCGATGGATACGGGGTGCACCGGATCCCGCAGGAACGGCGCTATCCCTAAGACACCGGCGGTCAAAGTGAGCCGGGCCGCCCGGCTCCCGTCGACCGAGTGGAGCGTGCCGGCCAGCACCTCCGAGAAGCGGACGCCGTTGCCGGACCTCTGGTGCCGCTGCTCCGACATTCGCCGCATGGCCCGGTCCTCGGGAACATCGGCGGGGGTCACCGAAGCCATCTCGGGCGCCTCCCAGTTCGGGTCGTCGACGAGCCGGCGGACCACACGCTCGACGTTGCGCTCGGCCATGGCCAGGATCGACGCGGAGGGGTTCACTCCGGTGGCGCTCGGCACCGCCGCCCCGTCGACGACGAACAGCCCGGGGTAGCCGTGGACCTCGCCGTGCTCGTCGATCACTCCGTCGGAGGCACCCCTCCCCATCGGCACTCCGCCCAGGTTGTGCACGGTCAGGGCCCGTCGCATCAGGCTCCACGTCGGCGCGGTGAGCGCCCGTCCGCCGAGCATCCGGGCCACGGCCCGACCCACCTGGCCCTCGGCCACGTACAGGTCGCGGTTGGCCCGGTTGTCCCAGGCGAGCGAGGCCTGCTGCTTGTGGTCGAGGACCAGCCGGCCCTGTGAGGTGTCTCGGCCCATCAGCAGCAGCGACAACGGTGCCGAGCGGGACCGCGTACGCCGGCGCGCCGGCAGCCGCCGCGCCAGCCGGGCCCGCAGGTGCCGGGTGGGATCGATCGTGGCGAACAGGCGTCCCAGGACCGTGGGGTAGTTGCCGTCCTGGACCTGGAACCAGACCTGGCGCCCCTCGGCCTCGTCGAAGTCGACGATGCTGGTGGTGGTGATGGTCGGGCCCCGTTCGGGATCCAGCGGGACTCGGGCCCGCCGGATCATCGTCAGGTAGTCCCCGTTGCCCGAGAACCCCTCGCCCAGCCGCCGCGACAGGTCCGGCAACGTCTTGTCGGCGTCGCGGGCCCTGAGCAGCAGTTCGGTGGTGCCCACCGCGCCCGCGGCGAGGAAGAGAGTGCGCGCGGTCAGCCGCTGCTCGGCCCGGCCGTTCCCGTGGTCGGTGTAGGTCACCGTGTAGCCGGTGTCCGCCGGCTCGATCCGTACCACCTCGCAGCGGGTCCGCACCACAGCGCCGGCCCGTTCCGCCACCGCCAGGTAGTTGTAGTCCAGGCTGTTCTTGGCCCCCTGGTTGCAGCCGATCACGCACTCGCCGACGAAGCTGCAGCCGTGCTGCAGCACGCCGTGCCGGTTCGGCTCCGGCCGATCGGGGTCGGCGAACCGGACGGCGAGATTGGGACGGACGCTGCCGGCCGCGTGGTCCATCCGCCGCACCAGGTCCTCCATGGCCAGGGTCCGCAGCGGCACCTCGCCCGTCGCGGGGTCGGGCTGCACCGGCCGGACCTCCAACATGTACGCCGCGAGGTCGTAGTAGCGGTCGAGACTGGCCCGCGAGTAGCCCGCCGGCCAGTGCGGCCGGAACGTCTCCTCCGGCGGCCGGGCGAAGACGTTGGCGTACACCAGCGAGCCGCCGCCCCAGCCCGCGCCCTGCACGCTGAGCATCCGGTCCAGCCAGCGCACGTCGTAGAGACCGTGACCCTCGTGCCAGATCCAACCGCTGGTGAAGTCGCTCGCGTCCCGCGGGAACGATCCCCGCGGCCAGCGTTCTCCGCGCTCCAGGATGGCGACCCGCAGTCCGGCCTGGGCGAGACGGGTGACCGCCACCGCGCCGCCGAACCCGCTGCCCACGACGATCGCGTCCAGCTCATCCCGATCCCGAGCCACTTTGTCACGATAAGCGAGATATTCGCCGCATGGTCATCGACGTGGGCCGGTGATCTTGGGTAGACAGAGGACATGACGCAGCTTGCCAGCATGGGCGGCGACACCGCCGCGGACCAGGACACCACCGGAACGGGCGAGACCCTGCCGCCCACCGCATACACGCTCACCGACGCTCCCGGCCCGCTGGACGCCGACGCCCTGAGCCGGCTCGACGCCTGGTGGCGCGCGGCCAACTACCTGTCGGTGGGCCAGATCTACCTGAAGGCGAACCCGCTGCTGCGTACGCCGCTGCTGCCCGAGCACGTCAAGCCCCGGCTGCTCGGCCACTTCGGGACGGTCCCCGGCCTCAACTTCGTCTACGCCCACGCAAATCGGCTGATCGTGGAGCGCGACCTGAACGCGGTCTTCGTGGCCGGTCCCGGCCACGGTGGTCCCGGTCCCAACGCCTGCGCCTGGCTGGAGGGCACCTACTCCGAGCTCTTCAGCCACGTCACGCCGGACGAGCCCGGCATGGCCGCCTTCTTCGCCCAGTTCTCCTACCCCGGCGGAGTGCCGAGCCACGCGGCCCCGGAGACCCCGGGGTCGTTTCACGAGGGCGGCGAGCTCGGCTACTCGCTGTTGCACGCCTTCGGAGCCGCTCTGGACTCGCCCGACCTGACCGTCTTCTGCGTGGTCGGCGACGGCGAGGCCGAGACCGGGCCGCTGGCCGGCAGCTGGCACAGCGCCAAGTTCCTCGACCCGGCCCGAGACGGGGCCGTGCTGCCCATCCTGGCCCTGAACGAGTACAAGATCGCCAACCCGACGCTGCTGGCCCGGATCCCGGCCGAGGAGCTCCAGACCCTGATGCGGGGCTACGGCTACGAGCCGCACCTGGTGGCCGGCGACGACCCAACCGAGGTGCACCAGGCCTGGACCGGATCGCCGAGATCCAGCGAGCTGCCCGCCGGGAGGGGGCCGAGCACACCCGCGCCTACTGGCCGATGATCATCCTGCGTACGCCCAAGGGGTGGACCG
>DASQVF010000127.1:0-3560 GCA_035640915.1 Propionibacteriaceae bacterium | reverse complement strand
ATCACCCGGGACGGGCTGGTGCTGCGGATGAGCGACGACGACTGGGAGACGGTGCTCCGCACCAACCTGACCGGGGCCTTCCGGGTGGCGCGGCGGGCGGCCCGGCCGATGATCCGGGCCCGGTTCGGCCGGATCGTGTTCATCTCCTCCGTGGTCGGCCAGCTCGGCTCGGCCGGCCAGGTCAACTACGCCGCCTCCAAGTCCGGGCTGGTCGGGCTGGCCCGCTCCCTGGCCCGCGAGCTCGGTTCGCGGGGCGTGACGGCCAACGTCGTCGCTCCCGGGTACATCGAGACCGACATGACGGCCGAGCTGTCCGATGACCTCAAGAGCAAGTACGTCGAGCAGATCCCCCTGGGCCGGATGGGCACCGTCGACGACATCGCGGCGGTGGTGGAGTTCCTGGTCAGCGACGCATCGGGCTACGTCACCGGGGCGCTGATCCCGGTCGACGGCGGACTGGGGATGGGCCACTGATGGGCATCCTCGACGGCAAGAACATCCTCGTCGCCGGGGTCACGCTGGACACCTCGATCGGCTTCCACGTCGCGCGGGTCGCCCAGGCGGAGGGGGCCACGGTGGTGGTGTCGAACTTCGGCCGGGCCATGACCCTGACCCGACGGGTGATCAAGAAGCTCGATCCGGTGCCGCCGCTGCTCGAGGTGGACGTGACCAGCTCCGAGCACCTGGACCGGCTGGCCGGTCAGCTGGGCCAGCACGTCGACCGGCTGGACGGTCTGGTGCACTCACTGGCTTTCGCCAACCCGAACACCGCGCTGGGCGGCAAGTTCCTCTCCACCCCCTGGCCCGACGTCAGCAACGCCCTGCAGGTATCGGCGTACTCCCTGGCCTCGCTGACCATGGCCTGCAAGCCGCTGCTGGGCGACGGGGCGTCGGTCGTCGGGCTCACCTTCGACGCCCGGGTCTCCTGGCCGGTCTACGACTGGATGGGCGTGTCGAAGGCGGCGCTGGAGAGCACCAGCCGCTACCTCGCCCGCTACCTCGGACCGGAAGGCATCCGGGTCAACCTGGTCGCCGCCGGACCGCTGGAGACCCTGGCCAAGAAGGCCATCGGCGGCGCCGAGGAGTTCAACGACGTGTGGGGCGCCCGGGCGCCGATCGGCTGGGACCCCAAGGACATGACCCCGACCGCCAAGGCGGTGGTCGCGCTGCTCAGTGACTTCTTCCCCAAGACCACCGGCGAGATGGTCCACGTCGACGGTGGTCTGCACTCCACCGGCGCCTGAGGCAGTGTCCACAGGGTCCGGGTCACGGGTGACCGGCCCAGGTCGCGGTTGCGCACAGCGCCGCCGCGGCGGCGGCACGGACCCGCACCAGCTCACGGAAGCGGGTCTCCGCCTCCCAGGCTGAGATGGCGGCGCCGTCGCTCTCCAACGCCAGGGTGCAGGCCTCGAGCAGTCGGAGAGCCCGGTCGATTCGCGCCTGCTGCCGGGTACTCAGCCCCGGCGCGGTCGCCAACCGCACCGGTCCGGACGGCCGGGCGCCGGCGGCCACCGCCAGCCGGCCGAGCGCGTCGGCGGCGGAGATCACCGTCTCGCTCAGCGCTCCGTCGGCCTCGTTGGGGCTCGGCGGCGGAGCCGGCGGCTCGGCCGGCCACACCCGCCACTGCACCGCGGGACCGACCCGGTGCGGGACCAACCCGATGCCGGCCCGGCCGGCCACCACGGCCTCGCCGACCGCAAGCGCGTCCGCGGTCAACGCCGCCGGTCCGCGGAGCGCCCCGGCCGCTCCCGGCACCGGGAGGGCGAGCACCCACATCTCGCTCTCCCGGGCGGCGATCACGGGCAGGGCGGCGGTCAGCGGGACCGCACCGTCCTGGTCCAGCCTCAGCTGGTTCTCCGGGTCGACCACGTGGTGCACCACGTCCTCGCCCTGTGCCACGGCGACCGCCTCCGCGATGGTCAACGGAGTGTTGATCATCGCGTTGAGGGCGACCGTCAGCCGCAGCGCGGGCAGCGAGTCCATCGCCACACCGTACGTGACGCCACGCGAGACGCGGCGTCGGTGAACGATAGGTTTCCTCCCATGGCCGCCGTCGTCGACCTCGCCGGGGTGACCGTCGTACGCGGCGGAGCGACCCTGATCTCCGACATCACCTGGACCGTCGACGAGTCCGACCGCTGGGTGATCATCGGACCCAACGGGGCCGGCAAGACGACCCTGCTGCAGGTCATCGCCGCCCAGATCCATCCGACCGCCGGGGTGGCCGGACTGCTGGGCGAGGTGCTCGGCACCGTCGACGTGTTCGAGCTGCGGCCGCGGATCGGGCTGACCTCGGCCGCCCTGGCCGAGCGCATCCCGCGCGCGGAGCGGGTCCACGACGTCGTGGTGTCCGCCTCGTACGCGGTGATCGGCCGGTGGCGGGAGGCCTACGACGAGCTCGACCACGAGCGGGCAACCGAGCTGATCGCCTCGCTGGGAATCGGCGCCCTGGCCGACCGCACCTTCGGCACCTTGAGCGAGGGGGAGCGCAAGCGGGTCCAGATCGCCCGGGCGCTGATGACCGACCCCGAGCTGCTGCTGCTGGACGAGCCGGCGGCCGGGCTCGACCTGGCCGGGCGGGAGGCGCTGGTCCAGACGCTGGGCGAGCTGGCGTCGGACCCGTACGCTCCCGCCTCGGTCCTGGTCACCCACCACGTGGAGGAGATCCCGACCGGGATCACCCACGCCCTGCTGCTGCGGCGCGGGGAGGTCGTCGCCGCCGGCCCGCTGGAGTCGGCACTGACCGGTGAGACCCTGACCGCGACGTTCGACCTGCCGCTGTCCCTGACCCGCGACGGCGGCCGTTTCGCCGCCCGAGCGCTTTAGGCCCCTGGCAGAATGGGTGTAGCACCAAAAGACCTAGAGAGCCACCGAATATGGGGGTGAACTTGACCGACTGGCTGGGCGACCACGCCTGGGCCCTCTGGCTGAGCCTGGCGTTCCTGCTTGCGGTTGCCGAGGTCCTCTCCCTCGACCTCGTGCTGATCATGCTGGCCGTCGGGGCGCTGGCCGCTGCCGGCGTCGCGGTGATCGCGCCCGGCCTGTGGTGGCTGCAGATCCTGGTCGCCGCCGGAGTCAGCGTCGGCACCTTGCTGCTGCTCCGCCCCACGCTGATGGCGCGGGTGCGCAACCTGCCGGGCTACCGGTCCTCCACCGACAAGATGATCGGCAGCAGCGGCGTCGCGGTCTCCCAGATCGACAGGAGCGGCGGCGAGATCAAGGTCGACGGTCAGAGCTGGACCGCCCGACCGTACTCCTCGGACCTGGTCATCGAGCCGGGTGAGGAGATCGAGGTCTACGAGATCGACGGGGCGATCGCCGTGGTCTACCCCAAGCACGGCGCGCTGCCGTGAACCTCCGGTGGGCTGTACTACCGGTAAACCCGTCAGTACTGAGTAAAGGAAACCCGTGGACATCGCGACGCTGATCGTGGTCACCGCCATCGCCCTGGCGGTGATCTTCTTCCTGAGCAACGCGATCCGGGTCATCCGCCAGCAGCGGGTGGGCCTGGTCGAGCGGCTGGGCAAGTTCAAGCGCACCCTGGAGCCGGGCCCGCACCT
>DASQVF010000126.1:0-5906 GCA_035640915.1 Propionibacteriaceae bacterium | reverse complement strand
CGCATCCGGTACGCCAACTGGTCGGCCATGGTGTAACGGCCGGAGTTGCGCAGCAGCTCAGCGACCAGGAGCAGGGCGACCAGCCAGGCGACCAGGAAGCCGATCGAGTAGAGGAAGCCGTCGTAGCCGTAGAGGGCGATCGAGCCGGAGATACCCAGGAAGGACGCGGCGGACATGTAGTCGCCGCTGATGGCCAGGCCGTTCTGGAACCCGCTGAAGTTGCGACCGCCGGCGTAGTACTGCGCGGCTGTGCGGCTCTGCCGGGATGCCCAGAAGGTGATCCCCAGGGTGAGCGCGACGACGGCCAGGAACAGGGCGATGGTGAGGTAGCGCTCCGGGCTCATCTGCTGATCTCACTCTCGAACTCGTCGCGGAGCTTGTCGGCCAGGGGGTCGAGATTCTTGGTCGAGTAACGGGAGTAGAGGTAGGCGATGATGAAGGTCGACGCGAACTGCAGCAGGCCGAAGACCACGGCGATGTTGATGTTGCCGATCACCCGGGTGTCCATGAAGTCGCGGGCCCAGTTGTTGCAGATGACGTAGGTGATGTACCAGACCATGAACGCGATCGTGGCGGGGAACGCGAACCGGCGGTAGCGGCGGCGCAGCTCGGCGAAGTCGCTCTCACCGGCAATCCGCTCATAGACCTCGTGCTCGCTGGCGCGGGCTTGGTCGGCGGTTGTCCGCCGGCCCCGACGCTTGGCCATGGTCCCCTCCATTTCCTCCCCGGCGACACCGCTGGCTTCGGGAAGAGCGTCCCCGTTCCCAACCCGGGCCGCCATTGGTCAACGGGTTTGTCCGAACCATAACGGCAACCGCCGACGGCGGGAAGGCAACCTGGGTGGGCATCCGTGTGTTGTTGGCGCGCCGCGGGGGTTGAAGGGGGGTCGTCCCCTTCTTCTTGGGCGCGCGCCCGTGTGTTGTTGGCGCGCCGCGGGGGGTTCAAGGGGGGTCGTCCCCCCTTCCCGTACTAGAGCGCGATCTGCAGCACGTCGTCCCAGTCGTCGTCGATGGCCATCCGCGAGTGGTCCACGTCGGCGCGCCAGCAGGAGGCCTGGAAGGGCAGCAGCAGCGGGTCCGGCGCCCGGGCCGAGCTGTCGTACAGCGCTCCGATCTCCGCCAGCAGCCCCTCCCGGCGCCACGGTTCGAGGGCGCGGATGGCGGGGCGGCGCTCCACCATGGCCAACAGCTGCGGCCGGGTGATCGGCACCCAGTTGCGGAAGTTCCGGCGCTCGAGCCGGAGGAAGTAAGGGCTGTCGGCCACCTGATCCATCGAGTGGACGCCGAAGTCGCCGCGCATGGCCTCCGGATCGGCCTGCTGCAAGATCTCGCTCAGCCGGCGTACCCACGGCACGGTGTCGTCCCGGGTGTTGTACGCCACCGCCAGTCGGCCGCCCGGGCGGAGAACCCGGGCGATCTCGGTCAGCGCGAGACCGGGGGCGAACCGGTGCAGGGTGGCCGCGGCGGTGACCACATCGAAGTGACAGGACAGGAAGGGCAGCGACTCGACCTGGCCGGCGACGTGCAACCGGGTGCCGAGCCGGTCAGCCAGTCCGGCCACCCGGTCCACCGCGCGGTCGAGGCAGAAGACCTCGTGTCCGGCCTGGTGCAGCATGGTCGCGAAGCCGCCGCTCCCCGAGCCCAGGTCGAGCACCCGCGAACGGTCCCCGGTCACCATCCAGGCGGCCGCGGCGTCCGGATAAGGCGCCCGCCCCGTGCTCATGGACAAGACTGTAAGTCGTGCCGGACCCGCTGACTGATCTTGCGCAGTTGCCCGGCGTGCCGTCGGCCGTGGCGGCCGCGACTGCGGCGGTCGACGTGGTCCTCCGTGATCGCGGACTGCGGCAGGTGAGCGAGCAGGCGCGGGCGGAGGCCCTCCTGGCCAGCGCCGAGGCGTCGGCCTCGCTGACCGGGGATGCCGAGCTCTGGCGGCCGGGCGCCGTCCGGTTGTCGGCGGAGCTGCCTGGCTTGGCGGGGCTGATCCGAGTGGCGCCGGGCCAGGCCCTGGCCCGCGCGCACGCCGTGGTCGCCCGCGGGGTGCTGCCCGATGATGAGCTGGGTCGGACCGCAGCGGGCGCGACGGCTGCGACGCGGATGCGGGATCTGACCGCGTTGCTGGCCCGGCCCAGCTCGGCCCCGGCCGTGGTGCTCGGCGCGGTGGTGCACGCCGAGATCGCGTCGGTCGAGGCGTTCGGGGCGGCAAGCGGCTTGGTCGCCCGGGCCGCCGAGCACCTCGTCCTGGTGTCGAGCGGGCTCGACCCGCACGTGGTGATCCTGGTGGAGGCCGGACACGCGGCGGATCCGCCGGGTTACCGGGCCGCGCTGGCCGGGTACGCCGATGGCGGTGTCAGCGGCGTCGGCCGGTGGATCACGTGGTGCGCAGCCGCGGTTGCACGGGGGGCGGAGCTGTCGCCGGTAGCAGCGGGAAGGCCGGCGAGTCCGACGTGAGTGCGCGAGCGCACAGAGCTCCGAACATGACGCGGCGCCCACCAGGGTGGGCGCCGTGCCTTGCACGTCAGCGGCAAGTGACCAAGCGTGCTTCATAAACGTGTTGGCCCCGGCAAGCCGAGGTCCAACTGCCCGTTCGGAGATGGGTGATCGCCGCGTGGGTACTTGTCTGCCGTGCGAGGATCGCCGGACTCGTGCGAAGACGACTGCGCATCAGAGCCTCTGACGCGCACTTGCGATCGACGACTCGGGCTTTCCCTGGTGTCCTTTGTACGCCTTCCGGCCGGACTTGGAAAGACCTCGAGACGGTCGAACGCGGCGACACGCCGTGGGAGTCAGGTCAGTCCGGCTCGGACATCAGGACGGTTGCGACAGGTTCTTCTCGAACCAGTGATGGGCGAAGGGGTTGTCGTTGTACGCCCCGATCTCGCGGTAGCCGGCGGATCGGTAGAGGCCGGCTGCCTCGGTCAGGCTGCGGTGGGTGTCCAGGCGGACGACCTTGGCGCCGGCCACGTCGGCCCGGCGTTCCAGCTCGCCGAGCAGGCGGCGCCCGAGCCCGAGGCCGCGTACCGCGTCGGCGACCCAGACGCGCTTGATCTCCGACCAGGCGTCCTCGCGGTGGTGCTTGACGGCTGCACAGCCGACCGGCTCGCTGCGCAGGTAGGCGACCAGGAACTCGCCGGCGGGCGGCCGCAGTTCGTGGGGCTCGGCGGTGACCCCGGACCTGGCGTCGAACCCCTCCGGAAACCGCCGGTCGAGCTCGGTGAGGTACGCCCGGATACCGGCCCGCGCGTCGGGGTGGGTCGGGTCGACGGCCCGGATCGTCACACTCGCGGCGGTCAGCAGCCGCTCCACGTCCTGCATCGCGGCGACGAGTCGGTCCTGCTGGCGACGGCTGAGCGGCGCGAGCAGTGAGCGGGCCAGCTCGTCACTGCGGTCGTCGAGCACGGCCCGCTCCGCGAGGCCGGCCTCGGTCAGGTACGCGGTGCGCACCCGCCCGTCGGCCCGACTGGCCCGGACGGTGACCAGTCCGTCGCTCTCCAGTGATCGCAGCAGCCGGCTGGTGTGGCCGGAGTCGAGGCCGAGGCGGGTCCGCAGGGCCCGCACCTCGCAGCCGTCCGGACCGATCTCCCAGAGCAGCCGAGCCGCGGCGAGAGGCCGGTCGGTGGCCAAGAAGCGGTCGTTCAGGGCGCCGACGCGCTGGGTGACGGTCCGGTTGAAGCGGCGAACGGCCGCCACCATGTCGGTCATTCTCTGACTTTAGTCAGGTTCTTCGCGATCCATTGTCCACAGGGCCAAGTCGACGGCTGGGCGCTGTCCACAGATTTGGGCCGCGCCGTAACGACGGAGTACCGGATCCGCAGACTCCCGGCATGGACCCCCGCCCTCCCGGCGACCCCACGATCGTGGTGAGTACGGCCGACCCCGAGCTGCTCGACCATGCCCTCTCGGTGGTGGCCGCCGCCGGCCTGGAAGTGGAGGTGGCCAGCGACCCAGGCTTCCTGCGCAGCCGCTGGAACGATGCGTCGATGCTGCTGGTCGGCGTAGATCACGCCCCGGCGCTGGCCGAGCTCCGGCTGCCGCGACGGGCCGAGGTCTACCTGCTGACCGAGACCGAGAGCACGCCCGATGCCTACCAGTGGTCGATGCCGTTGGGAGCCGCGGTGGTCGTGGTGCCGAGCAACGTCCGCTGGCTGTCCGGAGCGATTGCCGACCTGCGCCGGAGGCCGTCCGGCTCGGGGCGGCTGATCTGCGTCACCGGAGGCTCCGGCGGAGTCGGGACTTCGACGTTGGCCGCTGGCCTGGCCTTCGTGGCGGCCCGGTCTGGACCGCGCAGCGTGCTGGTCGACCTCGATCCCGGCGGCGGCGGGCTGGACCTGCTGGTCGGAGCCGAACGGCTGGACGGGTGGCGCTGGCCGCGGCTGGTTGCGGCCCGTGGACATCTGGGTGACGTCAGTGACCAGCTCCCGTGCGTGGACGGGGTCGACCTGTTGTCGATGAGCCGGGGCCTGGAGGCGACTGCGCCGGCGCCCGAGGCGGTGCAGGCGGTCCTGGGAGCGTTGACGGCGAGTCACGAACTGACCGTGGTCGACGTGCCCCGGCACCTCGCCGCCGACCAGCTGGAGCCGCTGTCCTCGGCCGCCGCGTGGCTGGTGCTGGTCCGCGACGACCTGCGCGGCATGGCCGCCGGACGGGAACGCGTGCGGATGCTGGAGTCGGTCGGCGTCCTGCCCGGGCTGGTCGTGCGCACCGGCCGGTCGCGGCGGATCGACCCGCACAACCTGGCCGAGGGGGTCGGGGCCGACCTGTATGCGGTTCTCCCCGACGAGGCCGGGCTGCTGCTGGCGGCGGAGCGGGGGGACCCGCCGGGACGCTCTGGGCGTAGTCCCCTGAGACAGGTGGCGCGGCGGCTGCTCGATGAGATCGGCCGCAGTCTGGATGTGTCCCGGGCCGAGGTGACGGTGTGATCCCGCCGGACACGGTCCACCTCGACCCGCTCCGGGACCGGCTCGCCGGACTCGGCCGGTCACCCACACCGGCCGACGTGGCCACGGCCATGCGGGCCGAGGGCCGGATGGTGAGCGACGCCGCCCTCATCGAGACCGTCGAGGCGCTCCGGCGGCACAGCGTGGGTGCCGGACCGCTCGAGGACCTCCTGCGGACGCCCGGGGTGACCGACATCCTGGTCAACGGCCCGGACCAGGTCTACGTCGACCGTGGCGGCGGGCTGGAGCTCACCGGGCTGCGGTTCCACCACGACGGTGAGGTCCGTCAGCTGGCACAGCGGCTGGCCGCGTCGGTCGGCCGGCGGTTGGACGACGCCGCGCCGTTCGTGGACGCCCGACTCCCCGACGGCAGCCGGATCCATGCCGTGCTGGCCCCGCTGGCCGACCCCGGTACCTGCATCTCGCTCCGGGTGCTGGGCATGAGGTCGTTCTCTCTGGACGACTGCCTCCGATCCGGGGCATTGCATCCTGGTGGAGCCGAGCTGCTGCGCCGGATGGTGGCCGCACGGCTGGCCTTTCTGGTCAGCGGCGGAACCGGCTCGGGCAAGACCACCCTCCTCGGGGCACTGCTCGCCCTGGTTCCGCCCGCCGAGCGGATCGTGATCGTCGAGGACTCCCGCGAGCTGGATCCCGCTCATCCGCACGTGGTCCGGCTCGAGGCCCGCCCGGCCAACGCCGAGCGCACCGGGGCGGTCACGCTGACCGACCTGGTCCGGCAGTCCCTTCGGATGCGGCCCGACCGGCTCGTCGTCGGTGAGGTCCGGGGCGGGGAGATCTGCGACCTGCTGTCTGCGCTGAACACCGGCCACGAGGGCGGCTGCGGCACCGTGCACGCCAACTCGGCCGCCGATGTGCCCGCTCGGTTGGAGGCCCTTGCTGCCCTGGGCGGTCTCGACCGAACCGCGCTGCACGCCCAGCTCTACTCGGCGCTCCGTGCGGTGGTGCACGTCAG
>DASQVF010000125.1:0-8986 GCA_035640915.1 Propionibacteriaceae bacterium | reverse complement strand
CCGGTTGATCGGCACCGACTGGCTGGTCAAGTTGGTCAGCCCGCGGGTGATCCGCAGCCCCCGTGGCGACTCGGCCAGGGTGAAGTTGAACATCGAGATGACCCGGCGGCTGACCATGGTGACCGCCCCGATGACCAGGGGGATGAGGGCCGGGAGGGCCATCTGGTTGACCTGGAAGACGAGAGTGGCCACCACTGCGACGATCAGGAACAGGGTGGAGATGATCCACTCCGAGGACAGCAGCAGCCCGAAGACCAGCCGTTGCGGCGGCACCGTCACCAGGGGACGGTCGGTGGCGCCGAGGTCGGTGAGGAGATTGGCCGGAGCCTGGCCCTCCAGGTCGGCGATCCGGGCCTGCTCGCCGTGGGCGCGGGCAAGCAGGTAGTCCCGCAGCCGCGACGACTGGCCCCGGGTCAGGTAGCGGAGCTTGGTCGTGCTGTCGCCCGCCCCGGCCTCCAGGCGCAGCTCGGCCAGCCCGAAGATGCGTGCCGCCAGCGGCTGGATGATGTCCACCGACTGGAGCCGCTCGAACGGAATCTTCTTGGACTTCTTGAAGACCCAGCCGGTCTCGATCCGCAACTCCTCGTCGTCGATGACGAAGCGGGTGAAGTACCAGGTGAAGAAGCCGGCCACTGCGGCGATCACCACGACCACGCCGACGATCGGCAGGATCCAGGCCAGGCTGCGGACGTTCAAGCCGTCGTTGCTGCCGTCGGGGACCAGGTCCCGCAGGAAGTAGACGACGAAGGCCAGGAAGATCAGCCAGCCGCGGATCAGCGGGGTCAGTGGGTGTGGGCGCTCGGTCTTCTTGACCGGGGGCGCGCCGGGTACCGTCGGCGCCTGCTCGGTCGACGCAACCGGACTGACGTCCGGTGGGTTCGGGCTCGTCGCCGGCTGGTCCGCCGCGGCCCCTTCGGTCGGAGCCCGGCCGGGAGTCGTGGTCATAGCCCCGAGGCGTGCGCCTCGCCCAGCTCCGTCAGCCGGTCGCGGAGGCGGGCGGCCTCCTCCGGAGCCAGACCGGGAATGCTGGCGTTGGTCTCGGCGCTCGCCGTCTTCAGGGTCACCGTGGCCAGCCCGAACGACCGCTCCAGCGGCCCGGACTCGACCTCGACCAGCTGCATCCGGCCGTACGGCACCGCGACGAGGCTGCGGAACAGTACGCCGTGGGTGATGTAGAGGTCGTCCTCGCGCTCCACGTATCCCCAGCTGCGCCAGGTGCGGTCGATCAGGGCCAGGCGTACGCCCGCGATCAGCCCACCGATGACCAGCAGGATCACCGCCAGCCACCACAGGTCGAGCAGCACCCAGAACAGGATCGCGGGCACCACGAAGAAGATCGGGATGAAGATCAACGTGGTCAGTCGGCGCAGCGATCGGAAGTTGGGGGACAGCCGCTTCCACTCGTACGCCGGCGGCGCGAAGAGTTCGTCCATGACGGAACTCAGGCTACGTGCCTCCGCCACGTCGACGCCTTCTTGGGCCCCCGGACACTGATCTCCCCGAGGATGTTGGTGCCGCGGATGACCAGGGTCGGCTCCTCCTTCACCGGCTCGCCGATCCGCTTGACCGTCGAGTCACCCAGCACGTTGGCGGCCTCGAACCGCACGGTGGTGCCCGGGCGCACCCGGATGGTGATGCTGCCCAGAAGCTGGGTGCAGGTGATCTCGACCTCAGCTGCGGTGAAGGTCGCCTCGGTCAGGTCGATGACCGACGAGCCCAGCAGCACGTTGACTGCGAGCCGACGGCCGATGGTTACCGGGCCCTTCCGGTTGCTCTCGGCCAGCATCGCGGTGATCTGTTCCGGCTCCTCGTCGTGAGGCACGAGCGAGAGGGCCGGTCGTGGTGCCGCGGGCACCAGGTCGGCGGTCAGCACGGTGAGGTCGTCGAACGTCTTCGCCTCGAGAGCGGCCGACGTGCGCTCGGCGTGCTCGTCGAGGGTGATCCGGCCCTCGGTGTACGCGGTGTGCAGCACCTCGGCTACCTGGTCGCGGTCCGCGTCGGAGACGCGGAGCTGTCCCGGGTTCATCAGCAGCCCCTTCTCCGGTTCGCCTTGTCCCGCTTGTCCGGCTTCGGGCCGCGGACCGACACCCCGCCGAACAGGGTCACGCCCTTGATCACCAGGGTGGGCGCCCCGGCGATCGGCGCACCGAGGTCGCGGATGTCGGTTCCGCCGAAGATGCCGGCGGTCTCGTCGCGGACCTGCATGCCCTCGGGCACCTTGATGTCCAGTCCGCCGAAGCACCAGAATCCGGAGATCTCCACCCGAGGCGCCTCGAAGACGGCCTCCCGCATGTCCAGGTCCATCCCGCCGAACAGGGCGAACGACTGCGTCTTCCGACGCACCCGCCAATCACCCTTCCGGGTCACCCCGCCGAATACCGCGATGTGCCGGTCGGGCTCCTCGGCCGCGTGGGCGGTGTCGATCTGCACGCTCGACGTCGGCGCCGGTGCCGACCGGTCGGCCACGACGAGGTCGGCGGTGAGTGGGATCAGGTCGTCGAACGTCTTGGCCCGCATCAGCTGCTCGAGCCGCTCATCGTGCTCGTCCTTCGACAGCCGGCCCTCGGCGTACGCGCTGCTGAGCACGGTGGCCACCTGGTCCCGGTCGGTATCGGATGCACGGAGGTTGCCGCCCGCGATGGGGCCGACGTTGGTGGGTTCAGGGACGCGGTCGGACATGTCTTCACGCTAGCGGGACGGCCAACCCCCAGGCGAGCGACTAAAGCTCGGTTCAGGGGTTCGGGCGGGAGAGTTCAGGGGCTTTCCTGACCGGTCCTCGCCGGCGGGTGCGGCGTGCTCCAATCGTCGACTGCGCTCGTCTTCGGCTACGAATGCGGCAGACCGATGTCGAAGACGTTCCCCTCCGGGTCCGCCAGGGTCGTCCACGTCGTGCCGTACTCGGTGAAGTCCCCGATCCGGGTCGCGCCCAGGGCGACAGCCCGCTCCACCTCCGCCGGCTGGTCGGGACTGACCAGGTCCAGGTGCACCCGGTTCTTGCCGCCGCGGGGCTCCGGCACGGCCAGGAACATCAGGGCGGGGACGCTGCCGTCCGGGGCCGGCGGGACGACGGCGAAGTACTGGTTGGCGCCCTCGACGAGCGGACGGTCCAGCAGCTGGGACCAGAAACCGGCGATGGCAGCGGCATCGGCGGAGTCGATCACGACCTGGCCGAGGCGAAGTGAGGTGGTCATCGGTGGTGGTTCTCCTTCAGCTCGGGCGCGCGCCCGTGTGTTGTTGGCGCGCCGAGGGTGGTCCAAGGGGGGTCGTCCCGCGGTGTTTGTTCATGGGCGCGCGCCCGTGTGTTGTTGGCGCGCCGCGGGGGGTCCAAGGGGGGTCGTCCCCCCTTGCTCGGAAATGGGCCAGCACACCTCGGTGCGGAACTGGCTCTCGTCGGTGGTTTCGGGTGGGCTGACCAGGTAGATCTCCCGGATCGGCCCGGCATCGGCTGTCTCGTACGCGGCGACGTGGGAGCCGAGCGCGGCGTAGGTGCGGTCGAAGTCGACGAACGGGCCGGCGTGGACCGCCACGGCGTAGCTGCCGCCGGGGATGGTCGTGCGCCCTTCGACAGGCTCAGCGCTGATCTGGACCGGAACGTAGGCGGTCACCTCGCCCACGGCCTCGGTGAAGAACTCCTCCCCGTAGAGCGCACCGCCGGGCCCGGCGGGCGGTCTGTCCAGTCCCGAGTACAGCGCAGGAAAGGCCTGCGCGCACCAGTCGCCGATCTCGTCCCGCTCCACCCGAGCGGTGACCGCGACGGCCGCCAGCTCCGGCAGGGTGCGGCGGTGGACCTGGAGGGTCGTCGCCGAGGTAAGCAGGCCGCGGAGCGAGGCGACGATCGTGCGGGTCCGGCTCAGCTCGGCCTCCATCCGGGACAGGTGCTCGGCGATGGCGGCGTCGCGCTCGCCGGTGTCACTGCTCTCCAGCACCCGGCGGACCTCGGCCAGTGGCATCTCCAGGCGGCGCAGCCGGCCGATCAGCAGGGCGTCCGGCACCTGGTCGACCGAGTAGCGCCGATAGCCGCTCGCCTCGTCCACCGCGTACGGGACCAGCAGGCCTTGCTCGTGGTAGTGCCGCAGGGTCTTGACCGTCAGGTGGGTCAGCCGGGAGAACTCCCCGATGGCCACGGATGCGCTCACGGGCCCACCCTGCAGCCTCCCGCCAGGGGAGAGTCAAGGTGCGATTCATGGCTATCCCTTATGGCGTACACAGCAGCGGTGGTCACCCTTGGAAGAGTGAGCCTCCTTGCCCTGCTGGTACCTCCGCCCGGCCGGCCCCGTCCGGTGGCGCGGGTGGTGCTGGTCGGTGGGGTTCCCGGCGCGGGCAAGACCACCGCCATCGCACGGGTGGCCGCTGAGTCGCACGAGGTGGACGCGCTGGATCCGGAGGCCTTCCGGGACAAGGTGTGCCGGCTGTTGCCGGAGGGAACGGCGTACGCGAGCTACCGCCCTCTGGTGCACGTCCTGCACACAGTCCGGGTGCTGCTCGTGCTGCTGCGCGGACCGGTGGCGGGGCGCACCCTGGTGGTGCACGACCCGGCGACCCGGCCGCGGCGGCGCCGGCTGTTCGCGTGGCTGGCGCGGTCGCGGGGCTGGGACCCGGTGCTGCTCTACGTCGACGTGCCGCGGACCGTGGCCGAGCGCGGGCAGGTGCTGCGCGGGCGGGTGGTCGACCCGGTGAGCTTCGCCGGCCACTGGGCGCGCTGGGAGATGCTGCGTGCCGAGCTGGTCGGCACGCCCGACGACCTGGACGACGATCTGTGGTCCGAGGTGGTGCTCACCGATCGGATCTGGGCGGCGCGAGAACTGCGCCGGGCTGTGGTCGGCGCCGGAGGGCCTGCGGTTCGCGCCAGGTGAGGCTCCGCCATACCCACTCCAGCGGACCCTGGGCGAAGTAGCGGAGCCACAGCCGGCTGACCAGGCTCTGCATCAGGAGAATGACGGTCGCGAGGGCCGAGGTCGGGGCGGCCGAGATCATGCTGCGGAAGTCGATGACCTGCGCCACCGCGTACACGATCAGTGATCCGCCGACGTAGTTGGACAGCGCCATCCGGCCCAGCGGGTCGAAGAACGCGGCGATCACGCGCCGGACGCGGGTCGTCCAGAGCAGGGACAGGCCGCAGACGTACCAGGTCGCCATCACCAGCCCGGCGACGCTGCCGGCGGTGCTGAACCGGGGGTCGCCGGGGTCGGTGGACTGCCAGTAGAGCGCGGGGACCAGCAGTACACAGGCCGCCGAGAAGGTCCAGCGCACCGGGAGGGCGCCGGTCTCCAGGGCTCGTGGGGCTCCGTACGCCGTCAGGGCCGCGCCGGTCAGCATCAGGCCCGGCGTGGCGGCCAGGCCACCACCGGCCAGGGCGTACGCGGCGATCACGGCGGCCAGACCGACCACGAGCTGGAGCAGCCTCGGGGTGAGCAGGATGATCGGCAGCAGAAGCACGCCGCTGACCGCGTACGCGCGCAGGATGTCGCCCGAGAAGATCAGCGCGTGCAGCAGGCCGATGCCGAACAGGCTGAGCAGCCGGAGCAGCACGGCGAGCCAGGCGCGGCGACCACGTACCCGGGCCGACCGGAGCACGAAGACCAGGCTCATCCCGAACAGCACGGTGAAGATCGGGATGAAGCGGGTCTGGACGAGGTAGTCGAGGGGCTCGCGGTCCTCGACGTCGGAGCCGGGCGGCACGTCGACACCCAGGTCGACAAGATCGGGAATGTTGACGAACAGGATGCCCGCGACTGCGATGCCGCGCAGGGCGTCGAGGAAGCCCCAGCGCTCCCGGTCAGTCATGAGTCCGACGCTAGGCGGCCGCCGATCGGATCGGCGGAGGGCCGGCGTTCAGTGCGCACACCCTGGTCGTTCCGGCCGGAGCTGCTTCAGGCCGTGCTGAGATTGTCGCTCGGGACGGTGGCGCCGGTGACCGCGGCGGCCAGGTCGCGCACGGCCTGCCGCGTGGCCTGCTCGATGATCTCGGACGGATCGCCTCCGAACGCGTACTCCTCGGCAGTGCAATCGGACGGAGTGGCCACGGCGATGAACACCGTGCCCTCGGGGCGTCCTTCCTGCGGACCGGGACCGCCGACGCCGGTGGTGGCCACGGCGAAGTCCGCGTGCAGCAGGCGGGCGGCGCCGGTCGCCATCTGTCGGGCGGTCTCGGCGTTGACCACCGGGCCCCGGTCGACACCGAGCAGGTCGAACTTGACCTCGGACGCGTACGCCACCACTCCGCCGACGAACCAGTCGCTCGCACCCTCGATCGCGCTCAGTCCGGCGCTGACGTTGCCACCGGTCAGCGACTCCGCCGCCGCGGCGGTCTGCTGCACGCCCTTCAACGTCTCGGCGATCTGTCGCCCGAGATCGTCGCCCTCGTCCATCGCGTCGTGCTGTCGTCCGTCGGTTCCCTGCACGATGCCGATCATGCCCGGAAAATGCTCACACCAAACGCGTGCGACGCTGACCAGGTGGCTGACGGCCCTTGATCGCGGCCAGAGAGGATGACGGCATGAGGTTCGAGTCGCTCTACGCGCACGGGTTCGCCCGGGTGGCGGCCTGCACCGCCGACGTCTCCATCGCCGAGCCCGCGCGCAACGCCGAGAGCGTGATCGAGGTCAGCCGGCGGCTGTCGGAGGCAGGTGTGGCGGTCGCGGTGTTCCCGGAGCTCGCCCTGAGCGGGTACTCCGTGGAGGACCTGCTCGGGCAGGACGTGCTGCTGGACGCCGTACACGAGGGGCTCGCGACGATCGCCCGGGCTACAGCGGGGCTGCTGCCGGTGATCATCGTCGGCGCGCCGCTCCGCCATCGCGACCGGCTGTTCAACACCGCCGTCGTTCTCCATCGCGGTCGGGTGCTCGGCGTGGTCCCCAAGATCCACCTGCCCAACTACCGGGAGTTCTACGAGCGCCGGCAGTTCGCGTCGGGCCGGGGCATCGTCGGGCTGGAGATCAACGTCGGGGGGCAGCGGGCGCCGTTCGGCGCCGACCTGCTGTTCGACGCCGTCGACGTGCCCGGGTTGACCGTCGGGGTGGAGATCTGTGAGGACATGTTCGTGCCGGTTCCGCCCTCCAGCGGGCTGGCGCTGGCCGGGGCCACGGTGCTGGTCAACCTGTCCGGGAGTCCGATCACCATCGGCCGCGCCGACACCCGCAGCGTCCTGTGCCGGACGCAGTCGATGCGCTGCCTGTCCGCGTACCTCTACGCCGCGGCGGGGCAGGGCGAGTCGACCACCGACCTGTCCTGGGACGGCCAGACCAGCATCTTCGAGAACGGCCTTCAGCTGGGGCAGGGCGCGCGCTTCGAGGAGGAGCCGCAGCTGACCATCGCCGACATCGACCTCGACCTGCTCCGCCAGGAACGGGCGCGGCAGGGCACCTTCGAGGACAACCGGCGGGTGGCCACGCCCGACGCCCGCTATCGGATCGTCGAGTTCAGCCTCGACCCCCCCGACGACGATCTCGGGCTGCTGCGCCAGGTGGAGCGGTTCCCGTTCGTGCCCGCGGATCCGGCCCGGCTCGCGCAGGACTGCTACGAGGCGTACAACATCCAGGTCGACGGGCTCGCCCAGCGACTGCGGGCGATCTCCACCGACAATGTGGTCATCGGGGTGTCCGGCGGCCTCGACTCCACCCATGCGCTGATCGTTGCGGCGCGGGCTATGGACCTGCTCGGGCTGCCGCGGACGAACATCCTCGGCTACACCATGCCCGGGTTCGCCACCGGCAGTGCCAGCAAGTCATTCGCCTGGCGGTTGATGGAGGCCCTGGGCATCACCGCGGCGGAGCTGGACATCCGGCCGACCGCCCGGCAGATGCTGGAGGGCCTCGGGCACCCATTCGCCCGCGGTGAGGAGGTGTACGACGTCACCTTCGAGAACGTCCAGGCCGGGTTGCGGACCGACTACCTGTTCCGGCTGGCCAACCACCACAAGGCGATCGTGCTGGGCACCGGAGACCTGTCCGAGCTGGCGCTGGGCTGGAGTACCTATGGAGTCGGCGACCAGATGTCGCACTACAACGTCAACGGCGGCGTGCCGAAGACGCTGATCCAGCACCTGATCCGCTGGGTCAGCGGGCTGGATGACTTCTCCGACCAGGTGGACGAGGTGCTGCTGTCGATCCTGGACGCCGAGATCTCGCCGGAGCTGATTCCGGTGAAAGAGGGCGACGTGCCGCAGAGCACCGAGAAGGCCATCGGCCCGTACGAGCTGCAGGACTTCAACCTGTTCTACACGCTGCGCTTCGGCTTCCGGCCGTCCAAGATCGCCTTCCTGGCCCACCACGCCTGGGCCGACGTCGAGCACGGGATCTGGCCGCCCGGGTTCCCGCCCGAGCGGCGCCGCGCGTACGACGTGCCGGCGATCCGGCGCTGGCTGATCGTCTTCGTGCGGCGGTTCTTCGGCTTCGCCCAGTTCAAGCGGTCGGCGATGCCCAACGGTCCCAAGGTGTCGCACGGTGGGTCGCTGAGCCCGCGGGGCGACTGGCGGGCGCCGTCGGACGGCAACGCCGAGATCTGGCTGGCCGACATCGAGCGGAACGTGCCCGGGTAATGCTGGGACCGACCGGGGCCACTTGCGCGGTCGTCCTGTCCACCGCGGATGAGGTAGCCTCTACGCCGAACGCGGCGCCAGACGGTTCGACGGACTGGCCCAGCGGATGTAGTTCAATGGCAGAACATCAGCTTCCCAAGCTGAGAATGCGGGTTCGATTCCCGTCGTCCGCTCCAACCTCGAAAGCCCTAGTCACACTCAAGTTCAATGACTTGGGCCGCAATCGAAGATCACCGCTACCCGGTCGCCGTGCCCTCGACGTGCCCCGAACCGTCGGAATCCTCCGCCTTGAGCGCAGCCACCATGGCATCGAGCGAGTCCGCGATAGCCCGGTCTCGGCTCGCTGTCCGGTGCTGGTAGACCATCGCCGCGTTCACGCTGACGTGCCCCATCCGACCCATCAGCTCGCCCCAGCAGAGGGACGCGAACACCGCCAGCAGCACGAGCATC